>JBBDNB010000031.1 GCA_040877935.1 Chitinophagales bacterium | reverse complement strand
TCACAGAATTATATCAACATCTTTTTTGTTGATATCCAACCCTTGATTCGCATTACTGATGAAAAGGGAAACAAAATTTCAGTTGTTTTGCCCATCAAAACTTTCAAACACATATTAGAAGAATTAAAAAGCAATGAAATAGTTAAAATAAGCGATGATGAAGAAAAAAATTGGTTGAATTTTTCAAAACAACAATTTGCTAAACTTTATGAAAATGAAGAAGTTAACTATGATGATGAAGCAATTTAAGAGCCAAATTTAAATCACAAAAAAGTAGTCAAGCAATTCTCTAAATCAACAGTACCCAAACATTTTCCATTTCAAATTTTCCATCACACATTCCGCATCAATTAATCCACCCTTATCGCCCTTACCGGGGCAATTTTAGCCACCAGAAAAGAAGGCAGCAGCAGAAATAAAAGACAAAGTAGAAAAGTAGAAATATTGAGTAAGAGCAAATGCAAGATATTCAAATTAACAGGTGCATAGCTCACATAATAAGAAGCCTCATCCAATTGAATAAACTGGAAATGCATCTGTAGCAAGGCAATACCAATTCCCAACAAGTTGCCGGCAAGCATTCCAAAACCAAGAATATACGCAGCCTGATAGAGAAATATTTTCCTGATCTGAAAATTATTGGCTCCCAGTGCTTTTAAGATACCTATCATCCGGGTGCGGTCTAAAATCAGGATCAAGAGGCAAGTGATCATATTAATGGCTGCCACTGCAATCATCAATAAAATAATGATCAACTCGTTCATATTCTGCAATTCGAGCCAATCAAAAATATTCGGATAGACTTCCTTAATGGTCTGTGCCATTTGATCATAGCCCAACACATCATACAGGATATATTCTGATATACGCTCCAATTCAGAAGGATTTTCAAGGAATACCTCAAAACCTCCAACCATGTGTTCTTCCCAATCATTGAGTTGCTGGATGTGCCGCAAATCCACCAGGGCGTACATTTTGTCATATTCTTCCAGTCCTGTATTGTAAATTCCCTCAATTTCCAGTTGCCGGTATCGTGGTGGGTTTTGAATAAAATAAGCAAGGGCTTTGTCTCCAACCTTCAGATTCAGACGCCTGGCAGTGTAGGAGGAAATTAAAATTCCAGATGAAACAGTTGCTTTTGACACATCAAGCACTTTCCCGGATTCCATTTCGCTGTTTAAAAAATCCCAGTCAAAATCACTACTCACTCCTTTCAATACCAGGCCTTCAATCTGATCTTCCGTTTTTATAATCCCGGCCTTGTAGGCAAAAACCTGGATGTGCTTTATTTCCGGTAATGTATCGAGATGTGGATAATAAACCTGGTTTATACTTATGGGATGTTCCGATTTTCCAATTCCAAACTCTGTAATATGGATGTGTCCCCAAAAACCGAAAATTTTATCAGTTATCTCTTTTTGGAATCCACTGACCAGGCTAATGGTAAGAATCATCACTGCCATACTCAATGCCACAGCAGCTATAGCTATCCTAATGATAAATTTGGAGAAGCTGCGTTCTTTATTAAAGATCAGCCTTTTGGTTATGAAGCGCTCTATATTCAATGATATCTTCCTTTGAAAATCAAAATTAAACAATTTAATCTCCCATTATTTTTAAATTCGTGCAAGAACTTCAAATTCCACTCCATGAACAATCGTTTATTAATCACATCCCTTCTATTATTTTTCACTTTAAGCATATTTGCTCAAAACCATCTGATGATGGGCGCAGACCAACTTGATGAGTATCTGCCAAAACTAAAAGACAAAAAAGTCGGCATTGCTACCAACCACACAGGCATCGTTGGACATCCTCAAAATCCAAAACACATCGTAGATACGCTTTTAGCTCTTGGAGTGGATGTGAGGGCTATTTTCACCCCTGAGCATGGTTTCAGGGGCGATGAAGATGCAGGAGCTAGCATTAGGAGTGGAAAAGACAAAAAAACCGGGCTGCCTATAATTTCCCTCTACGGAAAGCAGAAAAAACCCGATGCCAAAGATCTGGAAGATATTGACCTGATCCTCTTTGATATACAGGATGTTGGGGCACGTTTTTACACCTATATTTCCACCATGCATTATTTAATGGAGGCTTGTGCAGAAAACAATAAAAGTTTTATTGTGCTTGATCGCCCCAATCCCAATGGCTTTTATGTGGATGGGCCGGTTTTAAAACCGGAATTCACCTCATTTGTGGGTATGCATCCGGTGCCAATCGTTCACGGTATGACTGTTGGCGAATATGCACAAATGATCAATGGTGAAAAATGGCTTGCAGGTGGTATTCAGTGTGATTTGGAAGTAATTAAATGCAATAGGTATTATCATAATTTCCGCTATAAACTGCCAATAAAACCCTCGCCAAACCTGCCCAATATGACCGCCATTTACCTCTACCCTTCACTATGTCTTTTTGAAGGCACCGACATCAGTGTTGGCCGGGGTACTGACTTCCCTTTCCAGGTTATTGGTTCTCCTGATATTAAAGCTGGAAAATTTCATTTCACACCACAAAGTATGGAAGGAGCTAAAAATCCAAAACACAAAGGGGAAAAATGTTATGGTCAGGATTTCAGTCAATTGCGCGAAGAATATTTCGTAAATGAAAGAGCAATTAATATTGATTGGCTAATCTCATTTTACAATAGATACCAGGGAGACAAAGAAGATTTCTTTACAAATTATTTTGATAAACTGGCAGGCACGGATCAGTTGCGTCAGCAAATTGAAGCTGGAAAAAACCCGAAATTCATAAAAAGCAGTTGGCAGGAAGATTTGGAAAAATTCATGTCTATCCGTTCAAAGTATTTGCTCTATGATGATTTCCGTTTCAACTGATTGAATTCCTAAAACCACAACATAATGCGTATTGTATTTATGGGAACCCCTGAATTTGCCGTTCCCTGTCTTGATATTTTGTATAAAAATGGTTTTACAATTGCCGGAGTCATTACTGCTCCTGATAAAAAATCGGGAAGAGGCCAAAAACTGCAAACTTCGGCAGTAAAAAAATACGCTTTAGAAAAAGACTTTAATATCCTACAACCTACAAATCTTAAAGATTCTGAGTTCATCAATACATTGAGAGCTTTGAAAGCGGACTTGCAAGTGGTTGTAGCTTTCAGAATGCTACCTGAGATTGTCTGGGCAATGCCGTCCAAAGGCACCTTCAATTTACACGCTTCTCTCCTGCCCGATTACCGCGGTGCTGCCCCCATCAACTGGGCCATTATTAATGGAGAAAAGATCACCGGTGTAACAAGCTTTTTTATCGAAAAAGAAATTGACACCGGAAAAATTCTTTTTCAGGAAAAAGTAACAATTGCAGAGAATGATACTGCGGGTACTTTGCATAATAAATTAATGGATAAAGGAGCTGAGGTTGTTTTAAAAACTGTACAGGCCATAGATCAGAATTATTATAAGGCAATAGAACAGGATCAAAGTAAAGCCCTACATCAGGCTCCTAAAATATTCCCAGCTGACTGTAAAATCAATTTTGATCAAGCGGCAAAACAAGTTTATAATTTTATCAGAGGCTTAAGTCCTTATCCCGGTGCCTGGTGCTATCTGGATGGTAATATTTTTAAAATTTATTTTGCTGAAATTACTGAAGAAAAAACACAAAGTATTCAAGCTGGAACGGTTGAAAAAAGTAGAAAACAATTGAAAATTGCCTGCAAAGACTATTGGCTTTCCTTAAAAGAAGTACAACCTGAAAAGAAGCGCAGGATGGATATCAAAAGCTTTTTGGCAGGTTACCAGGAACTCCAACCCAAAATATCATAGCCGCAAAATAAAAAGGGACCGATTAAAAACCGATCCCTTATTGCAAACAAACTTGATTGTTATTATTTGGTTATCACAATTTTCTTATTGTGCACTTCATTTTCATCTACCATTATCACTGCATGATAAGTACCATCAGCCAGCATTGAGAAATCAAAATCCATTCTGTTCAAACCGGGATTGATTTCAAAATCTTTCACATTGATTATCTGACCAAGTGTGGTAAATATCTGAACTCTTATTTTATGTACTTCAGAAGAGTTTACATTAATGTAACTGTTTCCGTTACTTGGATTAGGAATAAAGTTACCAACTGTGAGTACCCCTTCTTTTGTGATTTTAGCATTCACGATGTATGTCAATTCAAAAGCACCATCATAGTCTATTTGCTTCAACCTGTAGTAATAGGTTTTATTGGGTTCTACATCGTGATCATCAAATGCATATTCCAATTCATCAGTAGAGTTTCCAGCACCATCAACCCATCCAATTTCACGGAAGTTGACACCATCAGTACTTCTATGTACTTCAAATCCGGCATTGTTTATTTCAGTGGCAGTTACCCAATCTACTCTGATGTATTCATTGTCAACAGGTGTGGCTTTCAAAGAAACCAGTTCTATGGGGAGGCCGAAAGTACCACTTTTTGCAATACCAAAATCAGAAAAAGTTGTAAGACCAGTGGCCGGAATCACATCTGTTGGAGTATTAGTAGGATTTGAACTCGCATTAAATGTATGTAATGCTCCACTTATTACATTAACACCTTCACACAGTATCCCTGAATTCAAAACATCTGAAGACCAGTTGTATGCTGAACCAGCTGAACCTCCGGGAGCTTTAAGCAACTTCATATATGTAGCTCCAGCATTTTGGTTCAATAGCTCATCACTTGGTGTTGTAGAAATATCATAACTCCATCCTGTTGAATTATCAGCAGTTAGATTCCAATAACCGAAATTGTCAACCATGTCATTTATATCAAAATGCTGATCAACAATGCCCCCGTGAGGAGTACAATCAGCACTTCCCATCCAGCTTACACCGCCTATATTAGGTTCAGGGATAAACTCAGCTACAATTGCATTGGCTCCTCCAGGCACAGTAGTTAAATTTTCTATTTCAACGGGGTTATAACCTGTATTACCTGAAGCAAATCTATCGCTCCCAACAGGGAATAAATAATCATCATTGGTTTTTACAGCTCTTTTTAATTTACCCTGAACATAATTGGAAAAGTTATCGCCAAAATTATTCACTGAAATCACTGCGGCTGTAGGGTTATCATTAGTTACAAAAACTTCATTTGCACCTGTAATTAATTTACCATTGTTAAGTTCTAGTTGATTAGTTATCTCTACATCGCTGTCAACATCTACCCAAACTCTATTCTCGCCACCTTGCAGAAACTCAATATCAATTTCAAGATTGTAAAATTTCACACCAGTACCAGAAATACTATAGGTAGCCTCGACACCAGATTCATAAAACCTAACTTTACCTGTGCCTATTAGTGAGTCAAGACTGGTGTTTGAAATCCAGTTAATACCATTAGTATTACCAGTCGAACCATCCATCTGTATAAAACCATTGTTGACCAATTTTGAATTGGCATTGAGTTTTACCTCTCCATGTACATAAAGCTCAGCACCATTTTCAATAGTGACTTCACCACCATTATTTACAAACTCATTTTGAGCGGAAAGGGAGAAAACTGAAAGAAAAGAAAAAATTAATAGCGTGTAAATGTTTCTCATAATTTAATTTTTAATGAACAATCAAATTTTGCATTGCTATTGCAATATAAAATATTAATTGATAAAAGTCAATGCTTCGGTAAAAAATTCCCAACTAATATAAGCAATAAATTGCTCCTTTTATAATAAGCAAAACGAAAAACAGCGTAAATAGTTACAAATAAGCGGTTCACAAAGTGTAACCTTTGGATTGGATTTCCGTAAGAAAAGGCAACAAACCAATTTCAAACCATAAAAATCCAATCTTATGGAAATCTTAAAGAATTCAAGCTTAGCATTTATGCTATTGATTAGCATAATGATTCAAGCCCAAAACCCCACTCCCAATAAAGCCAAAATTTGGTATTTTGGGGAAAATGCCGGACTTGATTTTAACCAGGGACTGCCCGTACCAATCACCAATGGTGCGGTTATCAGTAGTGAAGGGGTTGCATCTATTTCAGATGCAAATGGACAGTTGCAGTTTTATACCAATGGTGACGGACATGTCAATAACAATGGTGCCGTATGGAACAGAAACCACCAGGTAATGCCCAATGGTTTTTTAGCAAATACTTCAGGTTGTGCAAGCTCTGTACAGTCTTCTTTAATCATTGAAGCCCCTGGAAACTCCAATGCCTATTACCTGTTTACCACAGATTGTGTTGAAAATAATTTGGCTCGTGGTTTAAGATATGCCTATGTTGATATGAACTTAGATGGAGGGCTGGGGGATGTTGTGGTAAAGGATGTTGAGCTGAAAGCTTATACCAATGAAAGCCTAACAGCCGTACGTCATGCCAATGGAAAAGAATACTGGGTGATTACACATATTGCTCAAACCGATTCTTTTTATGCCTATCATTTGGGAAGAACGGGCATTATAGGTGTGGTAAAATCAAAAGTAGGTCCTGTAGCTCCAGATTATGCAGGAGAAATCAACCCCTCTTTTAGCGGTGATCGACTGGTATTTTCAGCTACGGATTTCACCGGATTATTCAGTTTCGATAAATCTACGGGAGAATTATATAATCACAGAGATTTACAAACAAGGAGTTTTACTTCTACTTTTTCTCCCAATTGTAATTTCCTTTATACAGTAAATCCTTCAACAAAAGAAATCTTTCAGTTTGACCTGAATAAAAATGACCTGTTAAACAGCAAAACACTCATTGGTACAACTTCAGATTATGCTGGATCAATAAAAGTAGGCCCCGACAACAAAATATATATTGCTCAACGTAACAGTAGCTATCTATCTACTATTGAAAGACCGGATTATCCAGGTATGGCCTGTAATTTCCAGAACCAAGGCATTCACCTCGATGGCAAAAGAAGCAAATACGGGCTGCCCAATTTCCCCAATGATTTTGTAGGTGAATGTTCGCCATTCCCTGCTGACAGTGAAGACAAGAACCAGTTTTGGGCCAATATTGGAAATATGCGCTTAGCTGCTAATACTGCTTCCTTCCAATGGGGCAATATCAGTGCCCAGGCTACATACAATGTACAGTATCGATCTGCTAATGATTTTAAATGGAAAAATGAAACTGTTAATACAAATGAAATCAATATTGATCAGCTTGAAGCCAACAGCGATTATGAAGTAAGAATTATTTCAGCTGCCTATGGAAATGCTGTGTACTATCCAATAACCGGTCATGAAATCGAGGATGTTAAAGCCAATGGCACAGCAACGCCTTATGAACTGCCTGGAACAGCATTTACCACTCTTGACAGGTTCTCGGTGGGTATTTATCCTAATCCCGTAAGAGGACAAGGCGTGGTTGAAATTGATCTTGGTGAGCAGTCTTTAGACGTAATGGTTCAAATCTCTGATATGAGCGGCAGAACTGTTTATGCAGAATCGCTCAGTAAGGCTACAGGAACAAACAAAGTAGAAGTTCCTTTCAATGGACTGGCCAATGGCATGTACCAATTGAGTATTCAATCTGAAAATCAAACTGACAATAAAAAATTCATTGTTATGAATTAAAGCTATACACACTGAGAGAAAATGGGGCTTGACAAATATTTGTCAAGCCCTATTTGTTTTAACCTAAGTTCGATAATTATTTAAGAGCTCACCTGCCCTACTAAAGTCCTGCCCGAACTGGGACAGGCGGGCATTCAGGCGGGAAAATTCACTCCCGCCCCTTCAGGTTCGGGCAAGAAAACACAATAGGCAAGGCGCATTTGAGAAGGTCTACCGGGATAAACCGAGCATCCGGGCGGATGCTCCATGCGAACGGGAATGCAACGCTGTAAATTGCGTTTTATGGATTTCAAATGCCTTTCCAGCAGGTGTGTCTGTACCAAAAACAATACGATACAGCAATCTTTTAATTTTTTCCAAGTCAGAATGATTTAATTGCTGCTAAATTGGTTAAAAGTAATTTATTATTCAAAGGCACAGGATCCAAAGCTCGCGAGAATTGTGTGCTGGTAATGAGCACTGGCTTTCTTGTGCCACTAAATAAGTCTTCCTTCAATTGAAAAAGACACAAGTACCGCAATTGCTAAAGAGGCTAATACTGGCGAAATCCAAGGGGCTTTAAATTTATATCTTTGCAGCTTTCTCATGGCTAGTTAAGCCATTCCCTTAGCAATAAATTTCCCCTTCATAAAATACCTAAATTCAAAAAACATGAATAACCCCTCCAGTATTTGTTTGTCTTGCGGCCTTTGCTGTGATGGCACTGTGATTGGATTTGTAGAGCTCGACCGGGAAGAACTGCCTGCAATGCGCCAATTACTAGATCTGGAGGAAGTGGATGGCAATAGGGTTTTTCTGCAACCCTGTAAGAACTACTGTGAGGGTTGCCAAATTTATTCCAAAAGACCGAAACAATGTGCCAGCTTTAAGTGCGGACTTTTAAAATCACTCGAACAAAAGGAATTGAATTTTGATGCGGCTATTGAAATGATCCGGGAGCTTAAACAAAAAAAGAGCGCCCTGGAAGAAAAGTTAGCGCTACTAGACCTTGATCTACATTCTCAATCATTTCACTTTAAAATAGAAGAATTGAAAAGGTTTTTGCAAAAGGAAAAGTCAAAATCCACCTTAAAGCAAAAGCATCTGGAACTACTATCGGAGCTCCAGCAGTTCGATAAACTGCTCTTAAAAAATATGGGTATGGCTCCCCTATTAGCTCAAGAATGAGCTTAACGACTCCTGGGATTATGATTTATACGCTAAACATTTGTGCATAAAATAATTGCTTCTGCCCCAAACAACATCAACTCAATTCGGCTTTTAGAAAAGTTGAATTTCAGAAAAGAAGCCATTTTAAGATAAGTCTATTCATTGATGGAAATGAGCACTTCGTTTCTTCTATGTTTCAACTTAAAGGGAGAATTATAGCCCAGAAAATATACTTCTCCACTTGTAGGATGTCCATTATCCTTTAACCAATCCAAGAGCATTTGTTTATGGGCCGCTATTTTCTCGTCATTTGCAAATCCCCCAAAACGAATGGCCGCATAGCGTCCACCAGGAAACCGGTCTAAACTTATGGAGGTATCGTTGGGCTGTGGTAATTCGCTCATAGAATATTTGGAAGGTATTAAAAATTGCATTTCAAAATCTTGGCTGTCCTCGTGCATCCACACGGGAGCGGTCATGGCAATTTTTTCTTCTTGCTTATTCTCCCCAAAAATATAGCTCGCCAATTTTCTAAAACCTCTATTAGAAGCTTCATTGTATGTTCCTTTAATGGTCGTTTTGGCCACTATTCTGCCTGCGTAAGAGCGGATTTCGATATCGCCATCCTTGTCTTCAATGCTGTACTTTTGGAGCTCTACATCTTCTACATTCCGCACCACAAAATAATGTGTAATAGCGATTAAGCCAACAATGATTACCGGAATAATTATAAGTTTGTTCTTCATGTTGGGAAAACAGGCTTTTGAATAGAATTGTTTTATTTTTTATACCCCACAATATCCAACCGTTCATTGGCCATTTCGTATTCATCGGGGCGGTTGGAGGCGATAATGACAATTCTATTTCCGGCATATTGCTTCAGTATTTTCTGGTACCAAAGCACTCCATCACTATCGAGATTGGTGGCGGGCTCGTCCAATAAAATGATGCTCGAGTTGCTCAAAATACTCAAGCCCAATTTTAAGCGCTGCTTCATACCAGAGGAAAAATTGGCCACCGCTTTATCGGCATGTTTTTCCAATTCAATAATTTGCATAATCTGCATAACATCTAAATCATTGACAAAGGGTTTGAATTTAGCGTGAAAAGTCAATTGCTCTTGCAGCGTAAATTCTTCAATCAACTCGATATAAGGTGCTGAGAAAGAAATTTCTGAAAAGAGTTTTTCTTCCTCAATTATCTCATCATTATTTTTAAAATACAAATGCCCTTTGCTGGGAGAGACAAAACCGCTCAGGACTTTCATAAGACTGCTTTTGCCAGAACCATTGGGTCCTAGAATGGCATAAATATTTTGCTCTTGAAAAGTAAAATTCAGGTTTTTAAAAATGTATTCGCTGGAATACTTCAGGCCTATGTTTTCAGCTATTATTGTCATACTTATTGCGGAAGCCTTTCATAATTCCCCTTACAGAATCCCTTATAAAAGTGATGATAAAGTCGCGCTCGTTGGTAGCTTCAAAATTTGCCTCAATTTCGCGCAATGCTTTTGAAACATTGGAATGCCTTACAAAAAGGGTGCGGTAAATGTCCAAAATATGATTGATTTGCTCGCTGCTAAAACCCCTTCTGCGCAATCCAATGGAATTTACCCCCACATAAGAGAGCGGCAATCGTGCTGCTTTCACATAAGGTGGAACATCTTTTCCCACCAAACTACCACCTGAAATAAAAGCGTGTTCTCCCACTTTCACAAACTGATGCACGGCTGTCATTCCGCCCAAAACGGCATAATCACCAATATCAATGTGCCCTGCTAAATTTACATTATTGGCCAAAATACAATTGTTACCAATCACACAATCGTGTGCCAAATGCACATAGGCCATCAGCAGGCAATTGTTGCCCACTACGGTTTTGTTGCTGTACTGCGTTCCCCTATTGATGGTTACAAATTCGCGAATGGTGCAATTGTCGCCTATTTCCACGGTTGATTCCTCTCCCTTGAATTTTAAATCCTGGGGAATAGCGGAAATTACAGCACCGGGGAAAATCTTGCAATTTTTCCCAATACGTGCGCCTTCCATAATGGTAACATTTGGGCCAATCCAGGTGCCCTCTCCTATTTCTACATTTTTATAAATCGTACAATAGGGTTCAATAACCACATTATCGGCTATTTTAGCCTGCGGGTGTACATAAGATAAGGTTTGAGTCATACCTGCTCTTTTCTGATTATTTTAGCTACCAATACAGCTTCTGAGGCAATTTTGTCTCCAATATAAGCAGTGCCTTTCATTTCACAAATTCCCCTTCTGATCGGGCTGAGTAATTTCATTTTCAAAATCAATGTATCTCCGGGGCGCACTACATTTTTAAATTTTACCCTGTCGATCATTAAAAAATAAGTGTCGTAATTGGCCGGCTCATCTACTTCGTGCAAGAGGAGAATTCCCCCGGCCTGTGCAAATGCTTCCAATTGCAATACGCCTGGCATCACTGGATTTCCTGGAAAATGTCCCTGAAAAAACGGTTCATTAACTGTTACATTTTTAATCCCTGTAACCGAGTCTTTAGTCAATTCAATGATTTTATCAACCAAGAGAAACGGATATTTATGGGGTAAAATTTTCTGAATCGCCACATTATCGAACAAAGGTGCTTTTGAAGGATCATAAACTGGCACTTCATTTTTCTTTTTGCGGTCTTTTATCAGTGCTTTTATTTTTTTAGCAAATGCAATATTGGCAGCATGGCCTGGACGTGAAGCTGTGATTTTTCCCTTAAGCGGCCTGCCAATTAAGGCAAGATCACCAAGTACATCGAGCAATTTGTGCCGCGCAGGTTCATTGGGATAGCGCAAATCCACATTGTTCAAAATCCCTTCCTGTTTTACTTCTACTTTTGGCCGATTGAACAAACCTGCCAAATGATCCAGTTCTTCATCCGTTACTACTTTATCTACTACCACAATAGCATTGTTCAAGTCTCCGCCTTTGATCAAATTGTGCTCGACCAATTGTTCCAGTTCGTGCAAAAAACAAAAAGTACGACTGGATGAAATTTGCTCTTCAAATTCCTTTACATCTTCAATAGAGGCATGTTGATTGCCCAGTACAGGCGAGTTGTAATCAATCATGACCGTTACCTTATAGGTATCGCTGGGAACAGCAAGTATTTCTACCTTGCGGTCTTTTTCCTCATAAGATATATTGCTATCGATCTCGAAAAAATTTCTTTCTTCTTCCAGTTCTTCAACGCCCGCTGACTTAATGGCTTTTACAAATTCCGCTGCACTTCCATCCATTATTGGTACCTCAGGAGCATCGAGTTCTATCAGTACATTGTCTATGCCCAGACCCACAAATGCAGCCAAAAGGTGCTCAACTGTAGAAACCGAAGCACCATTGAGCTCGATTGTAGTGCCACGGGAAACATCAGTTACCAAATCAACATCAGCAGGAATAATGGGGCTGCCTTCCAGGTCGGTTCGTTTGAATTTGTAGCCGTGATTGACAGGGGCCGGGTGCAGGCGCATGCTTACTTTCTGCCCGGTATGCAAGCCTACTCCATTTATCTCTGCTGTTTTCTTTAATGTCTTTTGATATTGGATCATAATTCTTTGATCGGTTTATTTTTGCCCTAAGCCGCAAAGGCACAAAGTTTATAATTATATTTTAATCCATTTCACATTCTACATTTTCCATCATACATTTGACATTGCACATCCTACTGCTCCAATCCTTTTATTTTTTCCAATTCCCGCTCCAGCGCAATCAATTTCCTTTGCATTTCGGGCAATGACTTCAATGCTGCCAATGCCTTCATGCTTTTGCTATATTCAATAGCAGGAGAACCATTCCAGGCTTTTCCGCCTTCTTTTATGTTTCTCGCTACGCCACTTTGGGCGTTGATTTTGGTGTCATCGGCTATTTCAATATGGCCTGTGAAACCAACCTGCCCACCTACCAGGCAACGCTTACCGATTTTGGTACTGCCGGATATACCCGCTTGTGCAGCTATGGCTGAATTTTCCCCGATTACCACATTATGGGCAACCTGCACCAAATTATCGAGTTTTACGCCTTTTCCTATTGTGGTAGATCCAAGTGTTGCCCGATCAATAGTAGTATTGGCTCCAATTTCCACATTGTCCAAGATTTCTACATTTCCCAGTTGCGGGATTTTTTCAAATCCCCCCTTTTCATTGGGCGCAAAACCAAATCCATCGCTGCCAATCACGGCTCCGCTGTGCAGAATGCAATTGTTGCCAACTTTTGCAAATGCATATAATTTCACACCTGCATAAACTGTGGTATTATCGCCAATTTCAACATTATCGCCAATATAGCACTGCGGGAATATTTTCACTCCCTTGCCGATCTTCACATTTTCACCAATATAGCTAAAAGCACCTATATACTGTACTTTTTCATGTTTTGCGCTCGAATGTATAAAAACCGGGGATTCAATGCCTGATTTATTATCAGCAGCTTTGGAAAACTCCCTTAAAACAAATGCAAAACCCTGATAGGGATCATCTACAAGAATTAGCGAAGTCTTTTCCGATACAGCAGAATTAAAGTCTTTACCCACGATCAAAGCTCCTGCCTTAGTTTGGGCAGCGTATTTCTCATATTTGGGATTGGCAATAAAACTGATATCCTCCGGGCCTGCATCTTCTATTTTGGCCGGCTGGCTGATCATTTTTTTATCATCGCCTTTAATTTTCCCCTTTAATTTGGCTGCTACTTCTGCGATACTTAATTGCATCCGGCAAAATTAAAATTAATTAGCCATTTATCCCTATTTGGATTTTTAGCTTTTAAAACAAAGAGGAATTGCATTTAAACTTTTCAATAATTTCAGTAAATACCAATGTTTTTGTACCTTAAAATCAGGAATTGTCTTTTTCCAAAACAAAACATAAATGCCTTATTTATGAATTTATATTCTTTTGCATTACCGCTTATTTTTCTACTTTTTCAGCTGCCTATTTTCTCGCAATCCACTGGTAATTGGGAGGGAAAAGCGTATATGCCCACCGATAGACAAGAAATGCCTGCCGCAGTGATTGATGGGAAACTCTATATAGTTGGGGGAATAGGAATGTCTTTTGCAACTCATGATATACTTGAAATTTATGACGCAGAAAATGACAGTTGGTCAGAAGCAGCTGCTTTACCTGCCGCTCGCCACCACCATGCATCAGCTGCATACAATAACAAAGTTTACGTGTTTGGAGGTTATCAATCTGTTGCATTTGATGAGCAGGACGAAGTATTTGAATACAACCCTGCAACGGATACCTGGAATGCCAAAACACCCCTGCCCCGGGAAATGGGCGCAGCTTTTGCCGTTACTTTTGATGATCATATTTTTCTGATTGGCGGAGTGAACGGTTCTCTTCTGGATGTAAATTATCGATATGACCCGGTTTTGGATACATGGGATACCCTCGCCCCTATGCCAACACCGCGAGAACATCACGCAGCAGCAAGAATAGATTCCCTGATCTATGTTGTAGGCGGCAGGGGAAATGCCATTGCCCCCACAAAACTTGAAGCATATTCACCTGCTTCTGACACATGGTACACACTGGCAGATATGCCCACGGCAAGGAGCGGACTGGGTGCAGTTGCAATGAATGGCAAACTTTATGTTATGGGCGGAGAAGGCGGTGGCGTTTATGAGGAAATGGAAGAATACGATCCTGAAACAGATACATGGCGCTCACTTGAACCCATGCCCACTCCCCGTCATGGCATTGCTGTTGGGGTTGTTGACAGTCAAATATATGTGATTGGTGGTGGGGATGTTGAGGGTTTTGGTCCTATCCCTCTAAATGAGGTTTTCAGCTTTCCTGTAAATACTTCTATCTCTGAGCCAGGAGCTCCTCAAATCAAAATATTTTTTGCAGGAAATAGAGGCAAAATCATCATTGAATCCAACAAAGCCCAAAACATCAACTTCGCTATTTTTGATCTTACAGGAAAACTATTAATGCAGGAAGACCGGAATATCCATCAAGGAAAAAATACATTTACATTCCAAAGTACAGCTTTTGCAGAAAGCATTTACTTTTATAAAATCCGGGGAGCAGATTTTAGCAGTTCGGGAAAGGTTTACACTACGCATTATTGAAATACAGTAATCCTGCAACATTTGTCTGAACAGTTTGTGTAGGCAAAAGGATGACTATGACCGCAGTAAGTTTTTTAGGAGAGTTTAATTTTTCCTTCTCTCACTTTTTGCATGAATTCTTGTTTCTGCACCAAGGTCATACCTTTCATTTTTTTAGCTAATTTTTCTTTTATAGCCCGAAAGAATGCAACGGTGTCAAATCCATCTACAGAACGCTCATGATTGGAAGGTCCTTTTTTGTCTTTATTTTTCATCTTTCAAAAATTCTAATGGTGAACGAATATCTATCAGGGGATAGCCTAGTTTTAGGCTGACTTAAATCTAAGTGTTCTCCATTCCATTTCATTCTTTTTCCACAGCAGTGGCCCTTTCCATTTTTTTATGGAAAATTACAGCATCCATAAATTGTCTGATATTAATACGCATATACTTTGTCCAGCCAAAAGGACGAGATTTTTTTTTCTTTGATTTTAAATAGCAATCATTATCCATTTCCTTGAAATCGAGAAAACAATGCTCTGTACTACACTTCTCATTGACCAGGTATTCAAGGCTTCGTTTTTTAGCTGGTTTTAATTCCCTTATATAAGAATCCGGCCAACCTGACCTTGCTCTTTCTCCTTCAAAGATTATTGACCCAATAGTATAAAAACGTTCTCCATATTTTTCCTTTACATAATCACCCATACGAGGATATTTTTTAAACTGTTTTATTCCTAAATTAGATGAATTAAACATAAAATGACTTGTGGCTCCCCATAATATAAATTTCTTATGTGTATAAAACTGCTCCTTTAACCAAATCAAATTTTCAGCCATGTATTTATCCCGATATTTCCTATCCGTAATCAATGCTTTGGTGCTTTTGATCCATTGCAGCCAAAAAGTTATTTCCCTGTTTTCATCCAGCTTTTTGAGCTCCTTTTCAATTTTCAGCAAGTATTCCATAGCAACTTCTCCTTCCTCCGAACTGTAATCCGTCCTTCCTTGCATATCTTTTGCAAAGGCATGCCATCCCTCTGTTTTTACCAAATCTATATTGTATTTGTTTAACAGTGCTTTGATATCCTCAATAAGAAACTCTTCTGCTACGGCACCTTTATGAGATCCTGAAAACTGAAAATCAAAGCCGGTAAGGATCAAAGGTGTCTCAGTGTATTTGCTTTCTTCAAGATATTGGAACAAAGGCTGCATTTGTTTGCTTAAAGACCAAATGCCAAAAACACCTTTGCCCGCTGTAGTGTCCGCATTTTCTCCCTGCTCAATCAATTGCCAAGCCTTATGACAATCGTACAGGCCACTTTCAAATGCGAGTACTTCAAAGCCCATTTCCTGGTGCAGGAATTTCACCAATCTTGTTTTGGCTTCAAAACTTGTTCCATCCCCATGTGTAGCTTCTCCCAATGCTACTATCTCTACATCCTTTAATATTTCTTTTAAAAATTCAAGGTCAGAGAAATTTGTATCTAACGGGGAAATGCTATTGAGCGCTTTTAAATTGGAGTTAAGGCATTCATTTTTCTGAGCCTTGGAATCTGTAACAAAAAACAAAATTTGAAGCAAAAATATTTTAAAAAATAAAAATTTCATTGTTCATCTTTATGTAATAATAACTAAAATTGAGTTTAATCATACTGCATTTTTATAAAATTATCAGACCCTTACATAAATTTTTATACTCCTAATCTTGGCCTAAAGAACACCGAAGAAACATATAATTAAAGCTCCCAAAATCACCTCGGATAACAACAAAAATATTTTACCACCTGCTTTTTCTTCAATGAAAGATCGAGGTAATCCGTAGCGGAAGCAAAATCCTTTAGGCTGCCATCTTTGAACAGCACATTGATATTTCCAGTTTCAGGATTGTATTCCTGGTTGCTCAACTGTCCTTTAAAAACAAAATAGTCTAAATCCGAGGGATTATCGATATCCAGTTGAGCTGCAATTTTGGCTTTTTTCTCAACAATATAGGCTGTTTTAAAATCCTCGCTTTGCAATTCTATTTTAAACAACTCCCTATTGATCAGTGATTTGCATAAAAAGGAAAGAATTTTATCAGTGCTGTATGCCCAAACTTTCACAGCTGAAAAAATATCGAAATCATCAAGCGCTGCAAATCTTTCCAGGGCTTCTTCATTCTTTTCGAAATCAGCACGGCTCAATTCGTTTTTTAAAAAATATTTCAAAGCAGGTGTAGCGTCAAGTTCAGTTCCATTACGGGATAAATATTTAGCCCTTTCCAGAATTTTCACCAAAATCTGCTCGGCACAAACCACTGTTTTGTGCAAATAAACCTGCCAGTACATCAATCTTCTGGCCAGGAGGAATTTCTCTACCGAATACACCCCTTTTGCCTCAACTACCAATTGATTGTTGTGGACATTCAGCATTTTAATAATTCTGTCGTAGGCAATTACTCCTTCAGAAACCCCTGTAAAAAAACTGTCGCGTTTGAGATAATCCAGGCGATCTACATCCAATTGTCCTGAAATCAACTGGTGCAGATATTTTTTCTCATTTTTTCCATTGAAAACAGATATAGCCAGATCCAGCGCCCCATCAAACTTTTTATTGAGCCGCTCCATAAAGCAGGACGACAAAAACTCGTGATTGGCCCCAGGTACCAGACAGCGTTCTAAAGTGTGTGAATAAGGCCCGTGACCAATATCGTGCAGTAAAATCCCAATGCTTGCAGCCTCGTATTCCGCATCGGATATCTCAAAGGATTTTGACCGCAGCACATCTATGGCCTGCTGCATCAGGTGCATTGCCCCAATGGCGTGGTGAAAACGGGAATGTACTGCCCCGGGATACACATAATGCGTGAGCCCCAACTGATTGATCCTGCGCAGGCGCTGGAAATATGGATGCTCTATCAATTCGTAGATCAAACCGCCCGGAATGGAAATAAAGCCGTAAACAGGATCGTTTATTATCTTTTTATTTTTAATAATGCTTGAATTGCGTTTAATAAATTTATTTTTGCTAAACTGTGACACACAAAAATGCGAATAAATGAGCAAAATCAACATACTTTGGGCGGATGACGAAATTGATCACCTTAAACCACAAATTATTTTCCTGGAATCGAAAGGCTACAATGTAATAGGCGTAACAAATGGCCAAGATGCCATTGAGCGCTCAAAAGAATACGATATTGCAGTGGTTTTTTTGGATGAGCATATGCCGGGGCTTTCAGGTCTTGAAACCCTTACCCATATCAAAGCAGCCAACCCCGGACTTCCTGTAGTGATGATCACGAAGAATGAGGAGGAAAATATTATGGAAGAGGCCATTGGTGGCCAGATTTCCGATTACCTCATAAAACCGGTAAAGCCCAATCAAATTTTGCTGACCCTGAAAAAAATCATTGACAATAAACGTCTTGTCAGTCAAAAAACAACTTCAGAATACCAAAAGGAATTTCAAAGTATATTTTCCCAATTGCAAAGCGGAATGGACTTTAATGGCTGGTCGGAATTGTATAAAAAACTGGTCTATTGGGAAATTGAACTCAGCAAATCAGATACTGCAGGAATGCGCGATGTAATGGCCATGCAAAAGCAAGAGGCCAATGTGGAGTTCAACAAATTTGTGATCAGCAATTACCTGGATTGGCTCAAACCCAAAGATGAAGCAGCTGCCCCAACAATGTCACACAACTTAATGGAGCGAAAAGTTTTTCCTGTAATTGAAGAAGAGGTTCCAACTATATTGGTATTGATCGACAATTTGAGATTAGATCAGTGGAAAATCATACAGCCCATGATCAATGAGAATTTTAGAATGGTTGAAGAAGATACTTTTTACAGTATTCTGCCCACTGCTACCCAATACAGTCGCAATAGTATTTTCACAGGCTTATTGCCACTGGAAATTGAACAGCATTATCCAGAACAATGGAAAAACGATGAGGAAGAGGGCGGGAAAAACCTGCATGAGGGTTTCTTTTTAGAAGATTTTATAAAAAGAAGTTTTCACGATACGCTGAAAGTAGATTATAAAAAGGTTACAAATCACAAAGCAGGAAAAGAGCTGGAAGACAATATCCTAAATTATTGCAACAATCACCTTACAGCCATTGTCTATAATTTTGTAGATATGCTTTCGCATGCACGTACAGAAATGGAAGTACTCAAAGAACTGGCCAGTGACGAATCAGCATATAGAAGCCTGACACTGTCCTGGTTTGATCATTCACCATTGCACAATGCACTGAAAAAACTTAGCGATAAAAAGGTGAATTTGATTTTCACTACAGATCACGGCACAATGCGGGTAAATACTCCGAGTAAGTGTATAGCAGATAAAGCGACTACCACCAATTTACGCTACAAAAACGGAAAGAACCTTAATTACGAAGCCAAAGATGTCTTTGAAATCAACGATCCGCACAAAGCTTATTTACCAAAACCACATGTGAGTTCTAAGTTTATTTTTGCCAAAGAGGATAAATTCCTGGTCTATCCCAATAGCTACAATCACTATGTCAACTACTTTAAAAACACCTTTCAGCACGGAGGCATTTCACTGGAAGAAATCATCGTTCCTTTTGCAGTATATACCAATAAATAGTTATTAAAACTCTGTTAACCACCAAGACTAAATGCACACCAAGGTTTTTATAACCACAAAGCCACTTAGAACACAAAGGTTTTAACTACAAGACTCAAAATCCATAAAACTATGTTTTACTTTGTGAACATTGTGACTTAGTGCTTTTATTGTAGTTTTTAATTTTCACTATTTTCATTCATTATTATTTGAATTTAAAAACACTTGACTTATGAATGAAAATGAAATTGCGAAATTTGTAGTGAATGCTGCATATCAGGTTCATAAAGAATTGGGACCCGGATTGTTGGAATCAGTTTACGAAAATTGTTTGCTTTATGAATTACAAGAAATTGGATTGGAAGTAAAACAACAACATATACTTCCAGTAATTTACAAAGATGTAAAAATGGAAATGGGGTTTAGACTGGATCTTTTGGTAGAGGATAAATTAGTTGTAGAAGTAAAGGCAGTAAAGGAGTTAGAGGATATTCATATGGCACAAATCATTAGCTACCTGAAATTATCAAATAATAAGCTGGGTTTGTTAATCAACTTCCATGTTCCATTAATTAAAAACGGTATCAAAAGAGTCATCAATGGCAAACTTTAAAGAAAAGCTAATTTCACCACTAAGCCACGGAGATCACGAAGTGTTTTTTACTAAAGAGTACACTAAGATTTAAATCATACAGATTACTGTGACTCAAAGTATTATTTTGCTTTGTGTACTTTGAGCCTCCTATGTTTACCAAAACATAAATCTATTCAATTTGTGAGGTTTTTGTTTTAAT
>JBBDNB010000030.1 GCA_040877935.1 Chitinophagales bacterium | reverse complement strand
TATTAACAGAAATTCAATGATAGTATAGTGATTGGAGGTCTCGACCAAACACTAAGTAAATCCCTGTATTTTTCACTTCCATACTGGGTTCCCCTGTCAGGTTAATTATCTTACCTGCACTGCCTGGAAAGGCTGGGTAAATTGCATCCTTTCGATAAGGTTAGGATAGCTTATGTGTGAAGCTATTGTTGTGCGCCTGTAGTTTGGTATTTTCTTAACTCTATACCCCTGTTCCATAAAAATATCGCAAAATTTGTCCTTGCCTATAAATTCTGGTTTCAATGTTTGATACATTTTTTCCTCCCCACATCCCGGATGGTCTGGCCAAAGTACATCTGCTTGAATAGTAAGCTCTGTAAGCTTTCGATCAAAAGCCTGTTGTCTTTTTAGACTCTTGTGGACAGCTTGCTTAGTGACACTAACATTTCGACAGAACATTGAGTTTGTAGCTTACTTTTTCTTTGTTGGACTCGAACCATTAGAATGTAGGGTGTTTGAGTTTTTTTGATATCAATATCAAACTCTTCCTTTGCCAGCTCGGGCATTTTTTCAAAATAAAAAATGTTCAACTGCTTTTGACCAACACCTCTTTCAAGGAATTTCACCTTTTCCTCTATCCTTTTTATTTTATGGCCCTGACTGTCTTTTATCTCTACTACTTGTATGTTCTTTCTGTCGCATTTATAACTGTAAATAAAAGGGTTTTAAATATCGTAAATATTTTAGAAACTAAATGTTGGCTGGATTCGAAAATCCGAAAAGGCGGGTGTCAAGTCGATTTTGTAAAATGATTTGATTTTATGTTTCGAAGCCGCTGTTCGGAATCGGAAATTTGTCAAACTCCTTTAACCCTCCGGTAAAAATCCCGCCACATTTTACCGGTGATTTTAAAATCCGGTCTTTTCTGGATGACTATGTGCTCGCCCTCTTCATCTTTTTCAAGTAAAATTTCCCAGTGAAAAGGCAGTTTGATTTCATCTGATTCTCTATTCCAGCCATCGATCAGGCCAAAGCGCAGGTCGTAAAATACTAAGCTGCTGTCGCTTTTATCTATGGCAAAAAAATCTTTGGAGACATATTTCAAGACTTTGTATGCCCTAATGTTTTCATAGGGTTTTGCCCATTCCAGGTTTCTCGGAATGCTTTCAAAATCAATTTGATCATCTCTGTCGAAAAGAGAGTAATATCCAATCCAAATGGAGTCCTTGCCACATACTGTTGCATGCCACAGGATATTGTTGAGCGGGGTAGGGGCCGACATAAATTCATATTGCGCAATATTGCGCCTTTCCATTGCTGCATAGAATTTACGATCAACAAAGTGCTTATTGACCACGGTAAATAGAATATATCCACAGCTTAGCCCAATACCCAGGTAATTCAGGTGTTTTCTAAGAGGTCGGTTTCGGTGTAGTGTTGCAGCCAATCCCAAGCAAATAATAAAAGGAACGGTATATGAAGGATCCACTACAAAAACGGTGTTGAACGCAACGCGATAATCGCTAAAAGGGGTGAAATACTGTGTGCCCCAGGTAGTGAAGCAATCTAAAATGGGATGGGTGAAAAGCGCCAGGAAAAACAGCCATATCCAATCTATTAAGCTGACATTGGGTGCTTTATTCCTGTAATAATAATAGAGCAAGTAGCCCAGTACGGGAGCCATCACAAAAGCAAACCAAAAGCTGTGCGTAAAACCCCGGTGAAAAAGCAGGTTGCTAATAGGGTCTAAAAAAGGTGCGCCCAAAACATCCAAATCGGGAATGGTACCGCCAACAGCTCCCCAAAACATGGCTTTGTTGCCTGCTTTTCTCCCAGTAGCCAGTTCTCCCATGGCTGCGCCCAGTGCTATTTGTGAAAGAGAATCCAAGTTAAATAGATCGATAAGTTTTGCGCAACAGCCAAATGATACCAATACTCGAAACAATGACCAGGAGCAGTGGAACCAGCGACATAAAACCTTCGAGATTTGGGTTGCGCACAAATCCCCAAATTTCAACTGCCTGCATTCCGGTTACAAAGAAAATCAAAGTTCGCGGAAACATCCCTACAAGACTGGCGATAAGGTAAGTACTTATAGTGGGGCGAATAGAAGAAAACGCAAAATTCATCATGGCAAAGGGAAGTATGGGTGAGAGCCGTCCAAAGAAGACCATGAGGAATTCCTGTTCCTTGAGCTTATCAAAAAATTTCTTCAGCGATGCATTGTTTGCAATATATTGGCCCACAACGGTTTTGTTGATCACATCACCAAACCACAAGCCTATTAATGAAGCTGCAAGATAAGAAATGATAACTCCTGGTAAGCCCGGCCAGCCAAAGAAATAACCTGAAATAATGGCTATAAAAGTGGTAGGGGTGAGTGCAAAAGACATGGTTATTCCCGTGAGTCCAAAAAACAGCAGGTAGCTTTTAAATCCCGGCTGGGTCAACTCGGGCAAATAAAGCTGAAAAATATAGATGAATGAAGAGGAAAAAAGCGCAGGAATAATGGCAAAAAAGAGAAGAAAAAGGAGAAATTTTTGATTCTTTGGGTCTTTAAGTAAAGCGTAAATATTGAATTTCATTGAAGTTGATATACACAGGATTTGAGCTTATTCAATTTATTCAAAGGTAGCCATTTCAAGATAATTTGGACGGTCTGCTGCTGAACTGTGAACAAATTGTTTTTTGATCTCTCCATTGTAAAGTAAAAACACACCCGGCATTTGTTTTAAATCCCCCATTTCTTTGCCAATTCCAAATCCTTTGATGATTCCAGCAATTATGCCTCTGAATATTACTTTGGGACCAAACAATTGCAAGAATGAACCTCTCTTAAGTTTAAACATTTTATACAGAATGCATTCCGGGTCGCTTATTGTGGGGATATCATCCAATCCGAATTTTTGTAGTTGTAAAGATGCGCTGTCTTCATCTTCGAGCATATGCACTACAATGACTTTTGTCCCTTTTGCTTCTATTTCCTGTTTTAGGCTGGCAATGTCCTGCATGGATTCTCTGCAAAAAGTGCAACCAAAATGACGTAAAAACACAAGCATTACTGGTTGTTGATCTGAAAGCTCTTTCAGATTATCACCATAATTGGTCTCAAACATATCAAGGGAAAAATCACTGAAACCACTGCTGTAGAGATCAATTAACAGGTCATCGGTTGAGACGGAGAATTTGTAGGTACCATATAAAACTGCAGCCAGGGGAATTAACCAGAGCAAATTGTCGATAAATATATAGTTGCTCATATTCCACAGCTCTTTCTGATGAAAGGCATAATACAGGAATATCAAGCTTGAAGAAAATTTAAAGAGAAAAATCAATAAGATTGAAACCCAATGTCGGTAAATATTTGAAAGGGCTATAAGAAATACGACAGCAAAAATTATATCTAGTGCACCCAGTGTTTGCCACATAAATGGGTAATCAGGAAATGGCAAAGCGCCCATGCGAAATATCAGAGTGGGAAATAACAGATATTGTAATCCCGATACCAGAGACATTAATGCTGCTATAAATAGAATGCCTTTCATCCACATTTTCGGTGCTGCACGATTGTATTGCATAGTTTTAATCAGTTCCTTTCGTTTGTTCTAACAATATTCTTCGGCCACTTGTTGTGGCCTTTGTGTTTTTTGAGATTTTTATTTGGGTTTGTGATCAAATGAGGAGAACAAATTTAAACGCTGTACTTTTTTGAATCCATTTTTCCAACAAATTCGTTCTGAAAAGGTTTTGGGTTTTAAAGAAAGATTAGAGCAGGCTGTGGGGTAACTATTTTCCAGGCATGTGGGCTATATTTTCAAAGCCAAAACCAAATCATGAATGCTAAAATTGCAGCCAAAAGAAGTATGAGAGTATATTTTTTAAAATTTGCCGCAAAATATCTGACTTCATTTGGATAAAGCATAAAGCCACAACACACCCAAAACAGCAAAATCACTGCATATTTTATTTTTAAGGAAATGGTATTCAGGATTTTCATTGTGAAGTATTCCATTTTACTTCGCAAATACACCTGAACCCAAGCCAGGCAGTTGCTTTCTCATAGCTTTGATGTTTCTCCAAAGCGACTTCTTCTTCGGTGTGGTTCCAGCTGCCACCTTTGGCAACGCCCTCTTCAGCAGTCATTTCAGCCACATTGCCAAACAAGTTGAAAATCCCGTATTTGTTGGGGAAATACATATCTACCGGTGCAGTGATAGATGCATTGGGGTTGACTTCCTCCTTGTTTAAACCTTTATATGTAGAATCATAGACAACTATATTGTGTAGCTTGTTGAAGGGATAGCCTTTTTTATCTATGGTTTTTTGAAGTTTCTGGGAATACCCTGCTTTAGCTGCCAACTTCCATTCGGCAACAGTGGGCAGTCGGTAGTTTAGCTCAATTGGTTTTTCAGCAAGTTCTCGATTGGCACTTTCTGTTTTCCATTTACAATATGCATTGGCCTGCTCCCAGCTAATCCCCACTACCGGGCAGTTTATGAATTTTATTTTGTTGTAATAGCCATTTACATATTCATCGTAATCATTGATCTCTTTCTTCCAAACTGTAGTGTCGGGCAGTGCGCTAATATGCGCTGCTGATGCATCACCATGCATTTGTTTATTCCAGGTTTCGTAGGCTTTCCAGTCGCGGTTTGAAACTTCTGTTTCCTCAAAATAAAGTTTGTCATTTACCTGCACTGTGCCAATGGGCTTAAAGTTTTTTTCAGGTAAAGTGAAATTGAGCAAGAGCAATGAAATCAAGATCAGGGCTATTAATAAGAAGGGATTGGTTTTCATTACAGTTGTATTTATTTGAAAAAATAGCTTTTTAAAGTTACTGTTTTTTGGTAATATTTCAAAAGCAATGATTGGATGAAGTATTGTTGTATTTTATTCCCGATTATAAAAACCTTTTTCAAATAAACCCGTATAAACAAACCCATTTATTAACCCTTTTCAAACGCACTTAATTTTTATGGAATTTTTTAAACCAAATCCAAGAAGAAAAAGCAAAGTAGTTGACTTCAAATGCAGGCTCGAAGAAAAAGAGCAGTTTACAATTAAAAAGATCAAGAAAAAAAGAAGACAAAAATACCTTAGCAAAAATCAAAAAGCGCACTTAATAAACAGGCATTATACAGATTTTGAAGATGACTTTAAATCTCCTGCCTGAGATCAGAAAAACTTGTGTGGCTCGTCTCCACTTACAAATTTCAGCATACCTCTGAACAATATTGCAAGGCCGATAATCAACAGGAAGAATACGAATTGACAGAAATAAATGGTCTTGTAGTATTTTAAATGTTCTGACGCATTATCGGAAATTAGCCAAGAGGCACTGCCCAACAGTAGCAGCATTGAAAGGAAGGAGAGCAATGTTTTAAAAATATATTTTCTGAATTTTTTCTGTTTAATTGAGAAAATAACGCTTGTCACTGCATAAAAGAGCAAAGCAGTGGAAGCAATTTTCCATGCCCATTCATTTGCAAAGGGAATGAAGTTGCTTAATACAATCAGGAAAAGCGACAAGGCTGTAATACAAACACCAAGTAAAACAGGGTGCTTTGTTAGTTGTTTGTCAATTTCCTGCATTGCAAAATTGGACTTTTCTATATTCTACTTAAATGGGTTGGAATATTCCGGGTTGTTAATCAGTTCCTCATCTGTTAATGTTTTCAGATAATTGATTATGTCGGTTTTTTCCTGTTCGGTAAGCCCCAGGCTGCCATCAGCCCTGTTGGCTTTGTTCATTTGATCATCTACATTATAGGCATCAGTATGTACTCCCTCATTGTAAAAATCTATGACTTCTTCCAGGGTTTGAAAGCGGCCATCGTGCATATAGGGAGCAGTGAGTTCAATATTCCTGAGCGAAGGTGCTTTGAATTTACCAAGATCAATATCATTTCCACTTCCCTTGACACCTCCTCTACCAGGATCAGCTAAGTTGTTATTTTCCTTAAAATCCTGTTTGAAATCTCCCGAGCCACTTGCATCAACAAGGCCATTGTTTCTGAATTGATCATTGGGACTCACATCATTGAACAAAATATTTCCGTGGCAATGAAAGCAATCAGCTTTTTCCCGTTGATCATCCAATATCAGATCTAATCCATTGGATTCAGAATCAGTAAATTCATCTACGGTACCAAAAAGCTCACCTCTTTGGAATTTATCATGCCTTGAATTATATGACAGTATAATCCTTAAAAACTGGGCAATGGATTTTGAAACATGGGTACTGTCAATATCAAGTGTCCCAAATGCATTGTAGAGTAACCTGGGATAATCTTTGTGGTTTTTTAGCCTTTGAACTGCTGAAGTCCATTTAGCCCCCATTTCATCAGGGTCAACTACGGGGTGGAAGATTTGTTCCTCAATAGTTCCTGCACGGCCATCCCAGAAAAAACTGGAGTGCCAGACGAGATTAAACAGCGGCATGGAATTTCTAACGCCTTCGGTTCCGTGCACTCCTTGTGAAAACCTGCGCGGGTCAGTAAATGCGTTTTCCTGCTTGTGGCAGCTCGCGCAGGCTATGGTACTGTCAACCGATAAAATTGGATCGTAAAATAACATACGCCCTAACTTTATACCCTCTTCCGTTAATGGATTATCTGAAGGAATTTCAAGTGGCGGAAAAGACTGTGGTCTTTCAAGGTTATATGGAGTAGGGTCATAAGTGTATTCTCCGTTATTATCATCCTTATCTGGAGGGTCTTTTTCACAAGAATTAAATATCACTACTGGTATAAGCAATATCAATAAGTATATGTATAGCCTGAATATTTTCATTGTAACTGGTTTTTTACTGCATTTATAGCTTTGGTATCGCTCAATGCTTTTAAAAAATTTATAAGGTCTTGTTTTTCTTCAGTATTTATTTCAAAACCGTTTATCAATTCATCCTGATTAGGATGCCCTTTTCCGCCTGAAGCATAATGTTCTACCACTTCTTCCAAAGTACTTAAACTTCCATCGAACATATATGGTGCCGTATGTTCCACATTTCTCAGGCTGGGTACTTTGAACTTGCCATTGTCATCCGGGTTAATGCTTATTCTTTCCCGGCCCTTATCCGGGTATTCAGCATACAGGCCATTGTTCCTGAAACTGTAGTCCGTAAAATCAAAACCACTGTGACAGGTGCTACATTGTGTTTTTTCGCTGAAGAATAATTTCAATCCCCTTTTTTCCGATTCGTTCAGCGCAGAAGTATCATTTGCTGTAACTTGGTCAAATTTTGAGTTGCCACTGAGCAAAGTACGTTCAAATGCGGCAATGGCGCGTGTCAGTACAAATGCATCGAAAGGCCTTTCATAGGCTTTTTCTGCCAATGCTGCATAATTGGCATCGCCTTTCAGACGATCTACCGCTCCGGGAATAGAAAAATCCATTTCATTTTCGTCTTCAACAGGAGAAATTACCTGTGCCTCTAATGTAGGTACTCCGCCATCTTTAAAAAAATAGGGGTGATAGCCGATATTAAATAGAGTGGGCGCATTGCGAATGCCTTTGCGCCCTTCAACACCTTCGCTCAGAGCCAGACCATCTGTTAATGCTTTTTCGGGCAAATGACAACTCACGCATGCCACACTTGAATCTCTTGACAATCTTTTATCGAGAAAAAGCTGCCGTCCCAATTCAACCCGCATTACTGTCAACTGATTGTTTTTCGGTGATTTAATTTCCGGAAAACCAGCTGGATAATCGGGCACAAAAGGGAAATCTTTTTCCTCTCCCGACTCTTTTTTACAGGCGGTCAACAGCAAAGTAAAGCTTATAAAAATCATTAAAAAACGCATTTTATTCCAATAGATAAAAAGCTGCTGCAAAATTATCAGCTACCTGTTCTGCCTGCTCAAAAGCTTGTTCAGATTCGGTAGTTTGTGTAAAGGTATTTGGTAAATCAACCGTACCGGCTGGGCCTGAAAACACATCATTCATGTCTATGGCAATATTTACCTTTTCAATGTTTTGTTCCCCTTTGACCGGTTTAAGCTGAACATCCAAACTTACTGTTTTCAGTAATTTATCAGTACCAATGTGGCAAAGTAGAGTTTTGTCCAGGCTGTTGTTTCCAACTACCGAGTCGGTCTCACCTTCCAACATCAAAAAGATATAGCCGGTGTTCCAGCTCCAGTGCATGCTTTGATAAATGCTCAATGGATGATCTCGTTCATACTGTGCCGGATCCTGCTTGTTTCGTTCAGGGTCAACACCAATGTCAAAACTCATTTTGGTATAGTTGCCCTCGGGCAGGGTAGCAATTAGCTGTTCAGGCACTACTGGAGATTCACTATGGCCATTGCTGAAATTTAAAATTGCAATGTCCTTGTATAGATGTACCTCTCCTTCGGTATTTGTAAAACGAATATTGTTGAGGTAAAATTTAAAGGTGTTGATTTGGTATTGGTGGCCGGAATTAGCAGTATAGATTTCTCTCAGAACCAAATCATCTCCACCTGCCTTTGCAGTGAAATTCAATTCTACTTCAGGATCACTGGGAACAGGCGGATCTTTTTCGCAGGCTGAGAAAAAAAACAATGTCAATATTGAAATTATGCTTAGTTGTTTTAGCATTTCTTTGGTTTTTATACTTTATTAATAATGTTTTGTCTTGAAATATTGGGGCAGATAAAATTTCTGCCCCATTAAAAAATTATTTTTTACCGTGATTATGACCTCCGTCTCCCCCTGCCTTTGAAAATACATTGGGCACATTGTCCATTACTTTTTTAGCCAGTTCGTTGTTGGTGTGCGCTTTTACTTCACTTTCCGTATCCACTCCATCAAAAAATGCGGCAATGTCTGCTACCAGGTGAATATGGAAATGCTCACCGGGCATCACATTTTCATGCAGTAAGACATCTGCTTCTCTAAGCAGATCATCAGTGCCCAATTCCAACTCTACGTTATTGCTGTTAACTGTTCCTTTTATATTCACAAAAATATAGCCCATATTCCAGGCCCAGTGCATTTTCACACCTTCCTGTAAAGCCAGGGGATGTCCGGCAGGGTAGGAGTTAAAATCAGTTTCTGTTTGATTATTTGTCTCAGGGTCGATTCCTACATTGAAAACTATGCGATGGACGTGTTTTCCAATTTCAATTTCCCCCAATTCAAAATTGTTTTCTTCACTGTCTTTTACCAGGAAGTATTTATCTGGAAATGTAGCTATCTCATTGCCTACATCGTCAAACAACCTCACTTTGCTGATGTAGTATCGGACAGTGTTCAGTAAAAAAGTATCATCATGGGCTACATGTGCATGGTCGCTTACAGCATCATGCCCTGCTAACTGGTTTTCAAATTGGAGCATGATATTTACTTTCTCAATATCATCACTATCATCATCTTTATCGCAGGATGTGATAAAAAACAGACTGCTCATAGCAAGCATTACTGTTAGTGTTTTTATTATTGATTTCATGGTTTTTAATTTTGTTTGTTGATTAAAAATTTAATTCCGGCTTGAAATTGATGCTGGTATTTAAATTGTTCTCCCTGTACTTTTTGCGCGAAGGGATAAGCATATTCAACACTCAAACCGTAGTTTTTGAAAAAATATTCCATTCCAATACCACTGAGCAAAAGTATGCCTCCGGAGTCTTCATCAAACTCTTGGTTATACAAACGATCAGCACCGGCTTTTTGCATTTCAAAACTCACAAATGGAATGAAATTCGATGATTTTTTTTGCAAGCTTAAAAACATATTGCTCCGGAAATTCATCGTATTTGAAAACTTAAATCCATTGGGGTTTTGTGTATTCAACCTGTATGAATAATAATTGAACCAACCCAATTTTTTATAAGTGATCAAATAGCTGCTGTAAAACAGGAAGTCAAAACTACCAGAACCCGGTTGATAGGCCGGAGTGATCTCGTTATTGTAGTTTCTTGTGCTGAATTTACCAAAAGGCACTTTTACTCCCCCACCAAAACTTAGGCGGTGACCAAAATCGTTTTTTCGTTTGACCCCGGTAAAATCAATAGGGAAATAATTCACCATTAATACAGGATCGCCTATGCCGGATATTGCATCAATATCTTGCCCATCTTCAAACAATTGAATCTGTCGATAGGGGATATTGAAACTGATACTCGACTTTTCGTGCCAAAAAACATTTCCCCTCAGTTCTATATCGTTCCTGTATTCCTGATAATAACTATTGTCATAGCCATGTTGATGGCCATGTCCGGATTGCCCATTTTGAAATTGCTGAATGATTCCCGGGTAGTTGTATGAATTGATATTTTTGCTTTCACTTTCCTGGAAATTCAGCCATCTTCTTTGATAAACCAATTCCAACGAATGCATAGTGCTGTTAAACTGCAAGCCGGGCTGTACACTTGTGAAATTCCCGCCACTTGAATGATCTGCACTAGCACCAATAGGATAAAAGCATATCCAGATTGAGGCAATCCAAAAGATGTTTATAAATTTCATCTTTGGATATTAAAATTAAATAAATTGATTGTGCTTAAAATGAAATATCAGGCAAAAGCAGAAGGTGGCCGAAAAAGGGATGGATTCCAATGGGCAGTATAATTTTCATTGAAAAGAAAAAATCTCTTTTTTATAGAGGTGTTTACTGCAAATTTATTTTCTAAAGTATTGCTTAAATAAAAAACTTCTTTTTGGAGCAGGTATTCAGGACTCTCTTTGCGTTCCTGTTCTTTCTCCATTTGATCACTGAAGTAACACGCTCCAAGACATGAATTGCCTGGGGTATCTTTTTTAATACAAAGCTCGTTTTTGATAAAATCCTGATTCAGGTCAAAAGCCAATTGAATAATCCGCTCATTAAATACATGAGTGAACAGTAAAATTACTGTCGGGAAAATTAATATTTTGCTCAGTTGGCGTTTCATTGCTATCAAATCTACAAATTCTTAGTCAAGTTAGTTTGTTTGTAGTGATTGAAATGTAACTTTTGTTACAAAAAAAGGCTGTCTCAAATTATGAAACAGCCTTTGAATTTTTACAGAATAAAGTTTTAAGCCGTAGCTTTCATATTGTCAAAAACAGCCATCACTTCTTTCACAGAATCTGCTGAAGAATATAGCAATGCTTTTTCATCTTCATTCAACTTTAGCTCTATAATTTCTTCAATTCCATTTTTGCCCAATTTTACGGGAACACCCAGGTAGATGTCATTCAGCCCATATTGGCCTTCTAACCATGAACAAACTGGAAAAATGCGATTTTCATTTTTCACAATGGCTTCCACCATTTGTGCAGCAGCAGCTCCAGGAGCATACCATGCAGAAGTACCCATCAGGTTTACAATCTCGCCCCCACCTTTTTTGGTTCTGTCAATAATGGGATTCAATGTAGCTTCATCCAACAATTCAGTGACCGGAATACCGCTTACTGTAGTATATCTCGGAAGAGGCACCATAGTGTCGCCATGTCCGCCCATCAAAATAGCACTGATGTCTTTTGGAGAACAATTGAGTTCATCGGCCAGAAATGCTTTGTAGCGGGCAACATCTAATATTCCTGCCATTCCAAATACTCGGTTTGAAGGAAGTCCCGCAGTTTTGTATGCTGCATAGGTCATTACATCCAAGGGATTGGAAACCACAATGATAATTGGGTTTTTAGAATGCTGCATACTATTTTCTGTAACTGATTTTACAATACCTGCATTGGTAGAGATCAAATCATCGCGGCTCATACCTGGTTTTCTGGGGATTCCAGAAGTGATAACTACAATGTCTGAATCTTTTGTAGCATTATAATCATTGGTTACGCCTTTGATTCTTGTGCTGTATGAATTGATAGAGGATGTTTCCCACATATCCAGGGCTTTTCCTTCTGCCACTCCTTCTTTAATGTCTAATAAAACAACTTCATTGATCAGGTCGTAGTTTGCGATTACATTTGCGCAGGTTGCTCCTACATTGCCCGCTCCGATTACTGTTACTTTCATTTTTTTTGCTTTTTTAATTTATTATTAAAATTCCTGAACAAATTTAGCTAAAACTTACGTTATAAGAGTGCTAAGTTGGGTTAATTTGCATATTGACTGCTTTAGCTTTATTTTTGTTGGCCTAAAATTTTACGATGAAATCAATTTTTACAGTTTTTATTGCCCTGCTATATCTTTTAATTTCCTCTTCATTTCTTGTTTCAGCCCAGGCACCATGTGCTTCTGAATATCCTGATGAAATGTTGACCGTTTTGGAAAATTACAAAGCAAACAATCCTGGAACTTCTTATCAAAAATCTGCAGCAAGTACGCTTTATGTCCCAGTAGTTGCTCACATTGTTGGTAATGACAACGGTGCCGGTTATTATCGGAGCGATCATTTACTATCATCTATGTGTAATATCAATGATCAGTTTTCAGGGGTGGATATGTATTTTTATTTGAAAGATGTGAACTACATTAACAGCACCAGTTTATATGAACATACAGGTAATTATTTTAATGTTATAGATACCACAAAGTATCCGAATGCCCTAAATATGTATTTTGTACAAGACCCTAACGGTGCATGTGGTTATTATTCTGGATGGATGGATATTATTGCAATTAATAAATCATGTGGTGCGCTTGATAATAGTACAATAGCTCATGAAATTGGGCATTACATGGCTTTGCCTCACACTTTTTTTGGATGGGAAGATAGAAATGATAACCCGGTAAATAGAGCAGCAAGATCAACTGATGAAAGAGTTAATGGCTCTAATTGTAGTAGTGCTGGGGATCGTTTTTGTGATACCCCTGCTGATTTTTATTCAAAACGTTGGAATTGTCCATACTCAGAAGTTAAGACAGATTACAATGGAGATCTTTATCAACCTGATGGAGAGTTATATATGAGTTATGCCAATGATGCCTGCCAGAATTACTTCAGTAATGAGCAAATCGATTTTATGCGCTACTATTTGCAAAATGATAATGATAGATACGGACATTTAGGGTATGTGCCAGAAAATTTCGATTCGATAGGTGTGCCAGTGACTCTTTTTCCTTTAGATACGGGCAATTATAAACCACCGGTGAATTATATAGAATTAAAATGGAAATCGGTTGAAGGTGCTGATTTTTATAGTCTGATGTTGACACAGGGAAGCAACCCTAATTTCTTTTTGTTTGATACTGTTCTAACCGACACTTCTATAATATTGCGTAGTGGTTTGCAGCCAAATTTCACATATCGCTGGAAAGTTACAGCTATTCATGAGGGGAATACTTGTAGCGAGTATTCAGATTATACTATGTTTACAGCCAGTTCTGCCATAGATTTTGAACCGCATGTTAACATATCTCCAGAAACCTGTAATCGTTATGATGGAGCTGTTGATATTTCGGTTACGGGTAATGGTACTTTCTCATATAATTGGTCAAATGGAGCTTCAAGTAATAGTTTATCGGGCCTTGAAGCGGGAAATTATTTAGTTACAATTACTTCTTCTATCAGTGGAAGTCTCTTAGTTCCTGTAAACATTCCTTATAGCGGGAATATTAATTTAAATCTCAAACGAATTGGTTTTGAAAAACTTGAAGTAGAAGTAGAAGGAGGTGTAGGTCCTTTCTCTTATGTGTGGTCAGACAACTCCACTGAATCTTTAGTTAATCTGGATGATTTGGGAAATTATAGTGTAACAGTAACCGATGCCTTTGGATGTTCTGTAAGTGAATCTTTTAATTATACGGGAATTAATACGGCTATAGATGAAGTTTCCTTTAAATTATACCCAAATCCAGTTGATAATAACAATGTGGTTAATATTGAATTTAATGCAAAAAAACAATCTGGATATACCCTGCAATTGATAGATGTTTCAGGTAGAGTAATAAAAAATGAAAATCGTGAAATGAACAGTGGTCTTAACAAAGAACGATTTGACATTTCAGGGGTGTCTCAAGGCATTTATATATTGAGAATTTCCGGTAAAGCATTGAATATAAACAGAAAAATTTATGTTTATTAGTAATTGGGTTTTGTTATTGATTGCCTATTCAATGCCTTTATTCTACAGTTCATAAATAGCTGAAATACTTTTTCTTAAAGCATTTACAGATAAATTAGCCGAACTTTATTTTTCCTGAAAAAAGAGCTACCTTTGCAGCTCAAAAATTATTTCTTAACTAAAATTTTAAAACCTTGACTGAAAAAGATTTATCTAATCAGGAAGTCGGGCAGGAAGAAAATGAAGCTTCCAATGCCTCAGCCAAACAAAGTGAAACTCAAGACAAAAAGGCTGTTGAGTCAACTGTAGAAGTAAAAGAAGAAGCACACGATGATTTTGATTGGGATGCAGCCAATGAACATGTGTCTCCTTATACCGAGGCAGAACGCGAAAGAATTGAAAAAGAATTTGATGAGACTTTAAAGGATATTGAGGAAAATGAGATCGTAAGTGGAAAAGTTGTTGGAATTACAAGCTCTGATGTAGTTCTGAATATTGGCTTTAAATCTGACGGACTGGTATCTACTTCTGAATTTAGAGATGTAGAAGAACTCAAAATCGGAGATGAGTTTGATGTTTATGTTGAAAGTAAAGAAGACCTGAAAGGGCAATTAATTCTTTCTCGTAAGAAAGCCAAACTTACTAAAGCATGGGACAATATTGTTGAAGCCCATAATGAAGACAGAGTAATAAAAGGTAGAATCGTAAGTAAAACCAAAGGTGGATTGATTGCCAATGTATTTGGTTTGGAAACATTCCTTCCGGGTTCTCAAATAGATGTGAAACCAATTGTTGATTATGATGCCTATGTTGGAAAAACCATGGAATTCAAAGTGGTTAAAATCAATGAGGCCATTAAAAATGCTGTTGTCTCTCACAAAGCATTGATCGAGAGCGATCTTGAAGAACAGCGTGTAGAGATCATGTCCAAATTAGAGAAAGGTCAGGTACTTGAAGGTACCATCAAAAACATTACTGATTTTGGAGCCTTTATCGATCTTGGCGGTGTTGACGGATTGCTGTATATCACTGATATAAGTTGGGGTAGAATTAATCACCCGAGTGAAGTATTGGAGCTTAACCAAAATCTAAATGTTGTTGTACTTGAGTTTGATGACAATAAAAAACGCATCTCTCTAGGTCTTAAACAACTTGAACCACATCCATGGGATGTATTGGACGAAAAATTAGAAGTAGGTTCTAAGGTGGATGGAAAAGTTGTGAATATAGAAGATTATGGTGCATTTCTCGAAATCACTCCAGGTGTGGAGGGATTGGTCCACGTTTCTGAAGTGTCCTGGTCTACACAACCTGTTAACTCTAAAGAATTCTTTAAATTGGGAGATGTGCATGAAGCAGTGATTATGACTTTAGACAGAGAGAGCCGTAAAATGTCACTATCCATTAAACGTTTGCAGGAAGATCCATGGGAGAAAATTAAGAAAAAATATCCCGAAGGCACTAAAACCAAAGGTTTGGTTCAGAACATCACCCCTTATGGAGTGTTTGTAGAGCTTGAAGAGGGAATAGGTGGAATGGTGCACATTTCTGATCTTTCCTGGACTAAGAGATACTCACATCCTACTGAGTTTGTGAAAACAGGCGAAGAATTGGAAGTTGTGGTGCTTGAAATTGATATGGAAGAACGTAAACTGACACTTGGACACAAGCAAATAGAAGAAGATCCCTGGGATACTTTTGAAAATGTATTTCCAGAAGGTTCAGTGCACGAAGGCATTATTATCAGAAAAGAAGACAATGGCGGAATAGTACAATTGCCTTATGGTCTTGAGGCTTTTGCTCCAATGAAACATCTGAAAAAAGAAGATGGAAGCATGGCAGAAGCTGATGAACAGCTTGATTTTAAAGTTATTGAGTTTGATAGAACTGATAAAAAAATTATTATTTCTCACTCAAGAATTTTTGAAGAAGAGCGAAAAGGAGACAAAACTTCCGACAAAAAGAGCGGCTCTTCTAAATCGGCATCAAAACAAACCGCTAAAACCAAGCGAAATGTTGAGAAAACCACTTTAGGTGATTTAGATGTGTTGTCTGAATTGCAGGCGCAAATGAAAGAGTCTGAATCAGGCACTGCTAAAAAAGCCACTAAGAAGAAAGCTGATTCTGATAGTAAGTCTAAAACTGCTGATAAAAAAGCAGATGCATCTAAGACAGAAAAAGCAGAGGATAAGAAAGCGAAGGCATCAACTTCTGAGAAGACTGAAGAAGATGAAAAAGCGAATCCTAAGGCTAAAGACAAGTCTGCTGAAGAAAGTGAGGCTGAAAAGCCTGCATCCAAATCTAAAACTGCCAAAAAGAAAGGCAAATCCGATGAAGAATCGGACGATAAGGATAAGGAAGAAAAGGATGCTTAATTTTCTTTAGATATGCTATTTATTAAAACCCGGTTGATTGATTTCAGCCGGGTTTTTTATAAAATAAAATGGTATTAGAATTTTGTAGTGATAACAACCTAAGCTTTATTTTCTTTTATTGCTCCTTGCGCGGTCAAATTGATCGAGGGTGCAGGGATAATCAAAAAGACAGTTGTCTTTGATAAGCGTAGCTACTTTGGGGGGTACAAACTCTTCCCAGCCTTCTTCTCCGGTTTGTATCATTTTCAGCACATTATCAGAAAAAATGGGTAATAATTTTTTATTCACCCTTTTTATTTTTTCTAATTTATCATTACCTACCAAATATTCAAAAAGGTTTTGGAGCGATTCCGGTAAGCGCTCTTTAAAATTGGAAAGGTTAAAGATTTTATCACCGTTCAATTCCTGGGCAGGATACACATAGAGTTTTACATTATTCCCAAAAAGGTGCCCAAATGACTCTAGTATCCCCCCACTTAAATTTTTATAGTATTGTGGATCAAAAATACGTTCTAAAGCATAAACCCCTACAATTATACCTATTTTACGTTTGCGATTAAACCGTCCTAAAAACTCCGATAGTTTATAAAACTCCTTAAAATTAGAGATCATTACTGTTTCGCCTTGCGAACAAAGTAAATCTACGCGATCCAAAAAATCTGCTTCATTGATTTCACCTGAGGCATTCAGGGCATTTGTGGTCAATTCAGACATGACTACAGTTTTCTTTTCATCCACTTCAGGATCTGCCAGAAACTGTTTCATGCCTTTGCGAAGCATGTCAATATTCACCTTGGTTATAGGACGGAAACGTCCGCGCAAAACAAGTATATTCTTTTTATAAAGCGCCTCGGATGCTTGAAGCACACTGCCATCAGAACTGAACATAGCAGCATTTGTGAGACCTTTACTTACTAATTTTAGCGCCATCAGACGATTGTCCACATGTTCAAAATCCGGTCCTTCAAGGCTGAACATATCCACTTCAACTCTCCCGGGATTGATATTATCTAATATAGAATCTAAAAAAGCATTAGGGTCCTGGTAAAAATAATAGCAGGCATAGATCAAATTAACACCAAGTATTCCCAGTGCATTTTGCTGGCGAATATTTTCGATATCGTGCAGTACAACATGAATTACACAAGTATTAGGCCGGCTTTCGGGAGTCAATTGAAAACTACATCCCAGCCAGCCATGCCCTTGATTGGTACGGTAAAAATTGAGTGTTTCTACTGTGTTTGCAAAAGCAAAAAAATTCGTGTCTTCAATACGTTCTTTCAAACGAACAGGCAAAAGGCTGAATTCTTTATCCAGCATTTTTTGTAAACGTGGCTGGCAAACATATCTTCCGCTTTTGCCGTATATGGCATCACTAAAAGACATATCATAAGCTGACATTGTTTTTGCAATTGTACCTGAGGCCCCACCTGCTTTAAAAAAATTGGCAGCTGCATCTTGCCCTGCTCCAATTTCTGCAAAGGAACCATAAATTCTCTGGTCTAAATTTATTTTTAAGGCTTTCTCCTTAGTGCTTAAAGTTCTCTTTTCTTCCATTTTACGCGATAAAGTTAACCAATAATTTGTGCTACTTGAAGCAATTATTTTTAGAATTCTGTTAAGTTGTCGATTTTTGCATTTATTCTATACTTAAGCAAAACTATTAAATAAGCAATAATGCCATTGTATAATAAAATAAATAGCAAAGTACTTAAAGAAAAGATAGCTGAGGATTCGCGCCCGAGAACTACAATATCTTTCTACCGCTACCATCAGGTTGCAGATCCATATCTTTTCAGGGATGAGTTGTATAAAAAACTAGAAAGTATAGATGTGCTTGGTAGGGTATATGTAGCCAGGGAAGGCATTAATGCGCAGGTATCAATATTGAAAGCATCATTAGAGCAATTCAGAGCTGCTCTTGAATGCTATGATTTTATGAGAGGCATTCGTTTAAATGAGGCTGTAGATGATGATGGCAAATCTTTTTTTAAACTTAAAATAAAAGTGCGTCCCAAGATATTAGCTGATGGGCTGGAAGATCAAACATTTGATGTGACTAAAAAAGGCAAGCATCTCTCTGCGGAAGAGTTTAATGCATTAACTGCAAATGAGCAAAATACCTTGTTGATTGACATGCGCAATCATTATGAAACAGAAGTGGGACATTTTGAAGGCGCCATATGCCCGGATGTAGATACTTTTCGTGATAGTCTCCCATTGATAGAAAATGAAATTCTAAAAGGCAATGAGGATAAAAATATTGTGATGTACTGTACCGGGGGAATTCGCTGCGAAAAGGCCAGTGCCTATTTCAAGCACAAGGGATTTAAAAATGTCTTTCAGCTAGAGGGCGGTATTATTAAATATGCACAAGACGCCATTAAAAATGGATTAGAGAATAGATTTGTGGGTAAAAACTTTGTGTTTGATGAAAGATTGGGAGAGCGTATTTCTCCCGAAATAATTGCCAATTGCCATCAATGTGGAAAGCCTTGTGATACGCATACCAATTGTAAAAACGATGCTTGTCATTTACTCTTTATACAATGTGATGAATGTGCTGAAAAATATGCTGGGTGTTGCTCTGCTGAATGTCATGAGATTTCTTTACTTCCAAAAGAAAAACAGAAAGAACTGAGAAAAGGGATTGATAGAGGAAGACAAGTGTATAAAAAAGGAAGAGTGCGTCCCAAGTTGACTGAACAGTTCAAAAAACACTTAAAACATTTGTAGGCAAATTACGTATCAATCACAGCTTTATACGCTTATTTTTAAATAAATTTGCTATGCCTTAAAGTAAGGTTAGTATGAAATTATATTTTGCTAAAATTTAGGCTTTTTAAGCAAAAATTTTCAGCTTTTCAAGTTTTCAACCTGTGGCTATTTTTGTGCAATATAATATACGGTGGCATATTTATTTTGCGTATGTATCATGTTGCCAAAGGGTTAGCGGTTGTTGGCGTGAGTTTTTTTGTTGTGTTTCTTTGATTTTTTTTAAAAAAACTTGCGCTATGTTAAAAAGTGTATTATATTGCTTTACCTAAAATATAGGTGTTAAACAAATTAGTTGACCATTTAAACTTTCCAAACAAAACACATTCCTTATGAATAACCCACTTTTAAATTACTGTAAAAGCTCTTTTAAAGGATTTTATCAGTTACCAAAGCAACTGTTTTCAGTTCTTTTGCCGGTCATTGCATTTGTAATGCTTTTGCCGTTGTCAGCAGATGCGCAAGCATGGCCGGGTGCCAATTTGCGATCAACAGCATCGCCATTATGTAATTCCAATCGGTCTGTAAATACTATAGGTCCTGGTGATTACGTACAGTTTAATGTTGTCAATACAGCCCAGTATTATTTCAACAACTGTGCATCATCCAACTGGGATTCAGATTTGGCAATTTGGCGCACCTCTAACGGAACCCAGCTTGCATATACGGATGCCGGGATTGGAGGCTGTTCTTCTGGAAGTTCTTGGCAGGTAAGAGATTTTAACTGGACATCAAATTATTCTGGTCAGGTAAGGGTCATTCAGCCTGCTTATTTTAACCAGGGGCCTCCCACTTACGGTTGGAGTTCTTCATACAATTCAGCAACCTTGACCTACCGTCAGGTTAAAAATTTCAACGCTAATTTCTCAACTGCTAACCTTTGTGTAAATTCTTCCCGTTCACTAACGGTATCAGGCAATGGTACGGGGGGGTATTGGACTATAGTTTCAGGAGGCGGATCAATAAGTGGTTCAACATACTACCCCGGTTCATATACCGGAGGTGTTACGATAAGATATACATTGGGAGCCTGTTCAGAAGACAGGTCTTTTACCGTTATATCCACTTCATCTAATCCTTCAGGAATTACGGGTACCACAACAATTTGTAACGGTCAATCAACCACATTAAGTGTTTCAGGAGGCTCTCTTGGAAGTGGGGCAAGCTGGAGATGGTACAGCGGATCATGTGGGGGAACTTATCTTGGAGCAGGTAGCAGTATTTCTGTATCTCCATCAAGTACTACAAACTATTATGTAAGAGCACAAGGTACATGTAACACAACATCTT
>JBBDNB010000029.1 GCA_040877935.1 Chitinophagales bacterium | reverse complement strand
AAGTTGATTTCTCAGGGGCCAACCATGCAGATGGAATGTATTTCTACAGGTTGACTACCACGGAAGGAAAAGTACATACAGGTAAGTTGATCCTTAATAAGTAGAACTAAGCCTTAAGTACTGAGTACTCAAATTTTAAACCTGAGTTCGATCATTTTCTGATCGAGCTCAGGTTTTTTCTTTTATATTGTTGAATACTCCATTCAACCCAGATTATTCATTAGAAAAAATGATTAATGACGGGTACTCGTCCAAATAAGTGTGCTATAGTAAAACAACCTTGGTATTACAGGTGGGAAGATACCCGTCCAAAAAAGTGTGTCTGTAGTAAAGAAAAAGTTTCCAACAATTTAACAAGTTTGTGATGACGAATAATAAAATTCACAAACATTAAATCATTGGAAACATGGAACTAACAAAAGAACAAACTGAAAATGTACTAAGCAATTTTTTGAACAAAAAAAACGGTCTCAACGAAGTATTGCAAATGATGCTGAACGCGATGATGAAAATAGAGCGCAAGGTATTCCTTGAGGGAGGGCAGAACAACAAGGGCAATGGATACCGTCTGGGGAAGGTCTTTGGCTACGGCAGCCAGATAGAGCTGCGTATTCCCCGCGACAGGTTGAGCAGCTATACGCCCACAATACTGGCCCTGTTCAGGGAACAGCAGTCCTATATCAAGGAAGTGTCCTTCCAGCTGTACGGCAAGGGTCTGACAGACCGCGACATCTCCGATGTCGTGGAGACCATATACGGGAAGCATTACAGCAAGAGCACGATCAGCGATTTCAGCCGGAGCTTTTACGAGCAGATGGGCGCATGGCGGGAAAGGAAGCTCGATCGCCATTACCTGGCCCTCTATATCGATGGCCTGCACGTGAAGCTCAAAAGGGGCGGGCACTACGGGAACGAGTGCTTTTACATTATCATGGGTCTAAAGGAGGACTGTACCCGGGAGGTGATCTCCATTGTCAATTTCCCTGAAGAATCGGCACATTCCTGGGAACGGGTATTCGAGGATCTGCGGCAAAGGGGCGTGGAATCGGTAGGGCTGGTCGTCTCTGACGGGCTCTCCGGACTGGACGGCACTATCTCACGTACCTTTAGCGGCACGCCCCACCAAAAGTGTATCGTGCATTTGCAGCGCAACATAAGGGATTACGTAAGAAAGGAGGACAGGCAGGCACTGTCCAGCGATCTCAGGGAAGTCCTGTCGCCTGACGATAAGGACCACGACAAGGAAAAGGCATATGGGAAGCTGATGAAACTTGCCGGAAAATGGGGAAGGGAATACAAACAGCTGGAAAGGTACATAAAGCAGCTTGAATGGCAGCCCTACTTCACCTATCTGGATTATTCGGTGAAGGTCAGGAGGATGATCTATACAACAAACTGGATAGAACGGTTTAACAAGAGCGCAAGGAGGACATTAAAGGTGAGGGGGGCTTTCCCCGATGAAGAGTCAGTCCTGGCACTGATCACCAGCGTAGCGATGGAAAAACAGGAAAAGAAGTATAAATATCCGGTACATAATTTTAAATTTGAGCCAAAGCTGTTCAGAAAACAATAAGAAAAACTATCATATGCTTGTTGATTTATTGAAAACTTTTTGTAGCTCGAGACACACTATTCTGGACACTACCGGTGGGAATGCAATGATGCAGGTAGAGGATTCTAAATTCTATATGTGGATCACAAAATAATAAGGTTTTCCGATTACACTTTAACAGTTATTATATCTCTCAAACGGGTTGTATATCTTGGAGAAAGCCTTTCTTGTCGCATCTTCCATGTTCGGTCTATGTCCTGACTGCCCAATTTCACTTTTTGATGTCCCAATGAACGATTTATGGAATCAATAGCTGCCAGTATTTTTTTGTGTTTTGGATTGGAATTTTCAAACAGATTGAGTTGGACTGAATTTTCCGGTGTGATATCCATTACAACTATTCCTGCCTTTTTGTATTCAAATCCTTTTTTAAAAATTCTTTCCAGACCCCTTGTCGCAAACTTAGACAATTCAATACTCGAATTACTGGGGAAAGGAAGCCTGATAAAAGTATTTCCTTTGTATTGAATAAGATCAGACCTGTGTTGATTGGTGTGTAAGAAAATAAGCATAGCATTACAACAAGAGGCTTCTTTCCGTAGTTTTTCAGCACAGGTGACTGCAAATGTGGATACACGCTCTTTGAGCTGTTCCAATGAAGTGTAATTGCTTTCAAATGTTCTTGTGGTAGCAATACTTTTTTTCGCGCTTATTTCTTCAAGACTCAAAGTAGGTTTTCCTTCCAGGTCACGCTTCAGCCTTAGACCTACAACCGATAATTCCTTCCTTACCAGTTCATCCGAAAGTTGAGTGAATTCATAAGCATTGAATACACCAAGCTTATTTAAACGCAATGAATTTCTACGCCCTATGCCCCAAATATCCTCAACTTTAAGCCATTTTAATGCTTTTATTCTTTTTTTTTCTGTATTAATCACATATACACCATTGGTTTTATCAGGAAATTTCTTCGCAATTCTGTTGGCTGCTTTTGCTAGTGATTTGGTTTCTGCAAACCCCAGACTAATCGGTATCCCAGTTGATTTTGTGACTTTTTCCCTGATACTACTGCCGTATTCCTCTATATTAAAAAAATGGAAACCCTCAAACTTCAGAAAAGCTTCATCAATACTGTATATTTCAATATCAGGAGTATAGGAACTGAGTATTGTCATTACTCTATTACTCATGTCACCATAAAGCGCATAATTGGATGAGAAAACTGTAATATTCCTTTCTTCAAAGAACTTTCTGTATTTAAATGCAGGAGCTCCCATAGGTATGCCTAAGGACTTGGCTTCATCACTGCGGGCAATCACACAGCCGTCATTATTTGAAAGAACAACAACAGGCTTGCCGTTCAAATCAGGCTTGAATACTCTTTCGCAAGAGGCATAAAAATTATTGCAATCGACTAAAGCAAACATCAAAAAGATTTTATGACATGTGTTACAATGCCCCAAATGGCAAAATCATTATTGATATCTACCTTAATAGATTTGTATTTCTTATTAGCAGGAATCAACCAACAACAGTCTTTTTCTATTCGTATAGATTTAAGCGTAAACTCTCCATCAATAAAACAAACTGCAATCTTTCCATTCTCAGGCTTCAGACTTTTGTCAATCACCAATAAATCTCCATCTCCAATTCCTATATCTTTCATGGAATCTCCATTTACCCTGCTAAAAAAAGTAGCAGAAGGGTTTTTAAGAAGTTCGGCATTTAAGTCAATAGATAGTTCCGAAAAATCCTCAGCGGGGGAAGGAAACCCAGCTTTAACACCTGATTCAAAGAAAGGAATTTCAAGACAGGAAGCTATAGCTGCAGGGGGATAGAATTCTAAAACTCTAGTTTTATAAAGCTGCTTCAGTTTCATTTTTGAACATGTATTTTACTGAGTGAATTTAACAAGACTAATCAAGCTTAATTCATAAAAATTCAAATTCTGCGGATTTATATTTTGCCGGATTGAAAAACAAAAAAGCACTGCGCTTTTTAAAACACAGTGCTTTTCTTTTGAGGTCGAGAGCGGATTCGAACCGCTGTAGAAGGTTTTGCAGACCTCTGCCTAGCCACTCGGCCACTCGACCATTTTTAATGGTAGGCAAAATTAAGATAAAATTGCTCAAAAAGCAATGCCTTTACTTAAGCCTCTATTTCCACCCATACACTTTTGATATCACCTTCTATAGGAGGCCTTAGTTTTGCCACTTTAACTTTAACAGCTCTTATTCCCTTGAATTTATTCTTTATATGCTCAATTATTTGCTGAGCCAGGTGTTCAAGTAAATTTACGGAAGGTCCAAGCATCACCGACTTTACTTCTTCATAGAGCTTTTCATAGTTTAACCCCTGCCTCAAGTCGTCTTTTTCTGCTGCTTCTGAAAAATTATATTCCACTTCCACATTCACTTCAAAGGTATTGCCCTTTTCTTTCTCTTTTGCATAATAACCATGATGACCAAAAAATTGACAATTTTCTAAACCTATTTTCCCCATTTTATAAATTTAACCCAAGTTATCTGCACAAATTCTTATTAATGACTTTCAGTTAGTTTATCTAAATAAATACTCCCTATTACAACTGCTCTTTGATCTCCACTAAGAATTTTCTGACTTTTTGAAGGGATTGAATCACCTGAAACTGATTAATGGTATCTTCTTTATTTTCTTTCAGTTTTTTACGCGCTCCATCAAGGGTAAAACCTCTAACTTTCACCAGGTGATAAATCAGGTGAAGATTTTCCATATCTTTTTGCGTAAAAAGCCGGTTGCCCTTTTTATTTTTCTTGGGCTTTAGAATATCAAATTCATTTTCCCAATAGCGGATCAGTGAAGTAGAAACATCAAAAATTTCAGCCACCTCTCCTATTGAGTAATACAGTTTTTCGATCTCTTTTTCTTTGTAAGGCACAAAAGGGGATTTAGTTATTTGTTTGACTGAAATTTACTGAAAAAATAATTAATCAAAAGATTGATTGTTGGCTGCGGCAATTTCAATCATAAGTTCGTATTCTTCGGGCTTCAGATCATTGTAAAAGAAATTAATAGGATCAATACGTCTGCCGTTTTTACGCACTTCATAGTGCAGATGTGGTGCTGTTGAAGTTCCTGTGTTACCAACTTTTCCGAGCACATCTCCCCTGTTTACTTTTTGTCCTTTTTTTACTTCTATCTTACTCATATGCGCATAAAGCGTTTCATAACCAAAACCGTGATCTACCAGTACGTGGTTTCCAAATCCTCTCCTGCTACTCGATACTTTCGCCACCACACCATTTCCGGTACAATAAATATCTGTACCTGTAGGTGCTGTAAAATCTGCCCCAAAATGCATTTTTCTTGTTTTGTAAATAGGATGAATTCTATAGCCATAACCCGAAGCAAATCGAGTAAGGTTTTTATTGGAAACCGGTTGAATAGCAGGGATTGAAGCCAGCATTACCTCTTTGTTTTTAATCAGCTCCGCAACTTCATCATAAGATTTTGATTGAATATATATCTGTTTACCTATTTTATCCAGCTTGTTCGCTATATCAGACATCAATGCTCCATTCTCATAGTTTTTCAAATCCCTGTATTTGTTCACGCCACCATAACCAGCAGTTCTTACATTTTTAGAAATGGGCTCTGCCTCAAAAATCACCCGGTAAATATTGTCGTCCCTTTCCTGAAGCCCATCCAAAACCTGGTCCATCTGAGCCAACCGCTTATCCATCAACTCATATTCCAGCTTCATTTTAGACAGCTCCCGTTTCAATTCCTTTTCTTCGGGTGAATCGAAGTAATAAGAAGACACAATTAAAATCAATAGTGCAAAGACAAAAGAAGTGGTTAAAAACCCCAATATTCTAAACAATCGTTTAGAAGCGGGAACATTAATTTTCTCATAGCGCAGAGAATGTTTATTGTAATAGTATTTTGCTTTTTTCATTGCTACCTTAAATCCGTATTTTTGCTGCTTCTTGCAATTAGATAATACAATGTCTTATCTACAAATTTAATTGTTTTTTCTAAGCTAATTTAAATTGTTCAAATGTCCCTGCAATGGCCTTCTAAAGAAATCAGGAAAACTTTTCTGGATTTTTTTAAAGACAAACAACACCAAATAGTTCCTTCAGCACCAATTGTGCTCAAAAATGATCCCACGCTGATGTTTACCAATGCGGGCATGAATCAGTTTAAAGATTATTTCCTAGGTAACAAAACGGCCAAAAACAAACGCATAACAGATACCCAAAAATGCCTCAGGGTTTCGGGCAAACACAATGACCTGGAAGAAGTAGGCTACGATACCTACCACCACACCATGTTTGAAATGTTGGGCAACTGGTCTTTTGGCGATACCAATGGCGGATACTTTAAAAAAGAAGCAATAGCCTGGGCATGGGAATTGTTGGTTGAGGTTTTCAAAATGGACAAAGACCGCATGTATGTTACCATTTTTGAAGGAGATGCCTCTGATCATTTGCCCGAGGACAAGGAAGCATTTCAGCTTTGGGAGCAATTTCTTCCCAAATCGCAAATATTGAAATTTGGCAAAAAAGACAATTTCTGGGAAATGGGTGCCAGCGGACCCTGTGGCCCTTGTTCTGAAATCCACTACGATTTGCGCAGCGATAAAGAGCGAAAAGCAAAGCCGGGAAGTAAATTGGTAAACATGGACCACCCCCAGGTGATAGAAATCTGGAACCTGGTTTTTATGCAATTCAACAGAAAAGCTGATGAAAGCCTGGAGCCACTTCCCGCTAAACATGTTGATACCGGGATGGGATTTGAAAGGCTGTGCATGGTGCTTCAGGACAAAAAATCCAATTACGATACGGATGTTTTTATGCCCATTATCCGGGAAATAGAAAAAATATCCGACTTTAAATACGGACAAAATGAAAAAACCGATGTGGCTATCAGAGTAATTGCCGATCACCTGAGAGCTGTGGTATTTGCCATTGCCGATGGTCAATTGCCCTCAAACACGGGAGCTGGTTATGTCATTCGTAGAATATTGAGGCGCGCCATCCGCTATGCCTACAGTTATTTGAATTTAGAAAGGGCTTTCATTTATCAGTTATTGCCAGTACTTGTTCAGCAAATGGGAGAATTTTTTCCTGAACTGAAGAAACAGAAAAACTTTGTAGAAAAGGTCATTAAAGAAGAAGAAGCGGCTTTTTTGAAAACCCTGAAATCGGGATTGAATAAAATAGAAGAGCTTAGCAGTAAAAATAAAAAAGGGGCAATTATTGATGGGGCACAGGTTTTTGAACTCTACGACACCTATGGATTCCCGGCAGATCTTACACGATTGATCCTTTCTGAAAAAGGCATGAAAATAGACGAGGTAGGTTTTGAAAAAGAATTGGATGCCCAAAGAAAACGCTCACAAAAAGATGCCAAAGTTGAAAGAAGCGATTGGACAGTGTTGGATAAAAATGCTTCTGTAAATTTTATTGGCTACGATCAATTGGAAGCTGAAGTGAAAATCACACGCTACCGCAAACTCAGGCAAAAGGACAAAGACCTTTATCAACTGGTGTTTGACCAAACGCCCTTTTATCCCGAAGGCGGTGGACAGGTAGGCGATCGCGGGTTATTGCTCAATGAAAATGAGAAAATATCCATCATTGATACTCAAAAGGAAAATGAGTTGATCATTCATTTCAGTGATAAATTGCCCCAAAATCCCAAAAATGCATTTACAGCTCGCGTAGATTTGCAAAAGCGTAAAAATGCTGAGCGCAACCACAGTGCCACGCACCTTTTACATGCAGCATTGAAAAACAACCTGGGTGCACATGTAGAACAAAAAGGTTCTCTCGTTGCACCCGATTATTTGCGATTTGATTTTTCCCATTTTGCCAAAGTCACTGATGAAGAGCTACAAAAAATAGAAGCAGAAGTGAATGAAAAAATCATGGAAAATATCGCTTTGGAAGAACAGCGCAATATTCCTTACAAAAAAGCTATTGAAGCAGGTGCCACAGCACTTTTTGGCGAAAAATACGGGGACAGTGTTCGCATGATCACTTTCGATTCGAATTATTCCAGAGAGCTTTGTGGAGGCACACATGTACAAGCAAGCGGTGAAATTGCTTATTTTAAGATTGTTTCCGAATCAGGAGTGGCTTCGGGCGTAAGAAGAATTGAGGCGCTTACCGGGGAAAAAGCCAGAAATTATGTCGATAAAAAACTAAAAGTACTTGAAGGGCTTTCTGAAAAAATCAAAAACAAAGACCTGCTAAAGGGTGTAGATCAATTGATGGCTGAAAATCAGAAACTACAAAAACAGGTGGACGATTTTGCAAAAGCCAAAACACAGGATGTAAAAAAACAACTCTTGTCGCAGATCAAATCAGAAAACGGCATTAACTTTATCGCGGCAAAAGTTGATCTCCCCTCTGCCGATGCAATGAAGCAATTGGCTTTTCAATTGAAAAAAGAAACGGCTTCCTTATTTTTGGTACTTGGTGCTGAAATTGACAAAAAAGCACTATTGAGTATTATGCTGAGTGATGATCTTGTAAAAGAAAAAGGATTGAATGCCGGGCAGATCATAAGGGATATTGCCAAAGCAATAAAAGGTGGTGGCGGTGGCCAGGATTTTTATGCCACAGCCGGAGGAAAAGATCCAAAGGGATTAGACAATGCCATTGAATTGGCAAAAGATATTTTTAATGAAGTAAATAATAAATCCTAATTTCTAAATCCTAAATCCTAAATAATATCAAATCTCAAAATACTAATGTTTCAAACATTGGAAATTTAAATTTTGGATTTGTTTAGAGTTTAGAAATTAGAGTTTAGAGTTTAAATTTTATAGATGAACATTTACGATAAATACGAAGCGGTAATCGGTCTGGAAGTACACGCCCAATTGGCCACCAAGAGCAAAGCTTTTTCAAGAGACTCTGCCGCTTATGGAGCTCCGCCCAATACCCAGATAAGCCCCATCACATTGGGACATCCCGGTACATTGCCCATGCTCAATAAAAGGCAGGTAGAATTTGCCGTGATGCTGGGACTGGCCTGTCATTCCAATATCACAGAAGTCAATCGTTTTGCGCGTAAAAATTACTTTTATGCAGATTTGCCCAAAGGCTATCAAATTTCTCAATTCGACACCCCCATTTGCACCGGTGGATATGTAAGAATAGATGTTGAAGGCAAGGACAAAAACATAGAACTCACCCGCATACACATGGAAGAAGATGCCGGTAAAAGTATGCACGATCAGGATCCTTATTATACTTTGATTGATCTGAACCGTGCCGGAGTTCCTCTCCTGGAAATTGTTACAGAACCCGTTTTGCGCAGTGCAGATGAAGCTTACGCTTATTTAACCCAAGTCAGAAAACTGGTGCGTTATCTCGAAATTTGCGATGGCAATATGGAAGAAGGCAGCCTGCGTTGCGATGCCAATATTTCAGTACGCATAAAAGGCGTAGAAAAATTTGGCGAAAAGGTAGAGGTGAAAAACATGAACTCCATACGAAACGTAAAGCGCGCCATTGATTATGAAATAAAAAGACAAATAGAAGCAATAGAAGCCGGTGAAGTAATAGACCAGGACACCCGCAGTTTTGATGCCGTCAAGGGCACTACCTTTACCATGAGAAGCAAAGAACTGGCACATGATTATCGCTATTTTCCCGAGCCAGATTTGCCTCCTGTGCGTATCAAGGCAGATTATATCGAAAAGATAAAACAGCTAATGCCGCCATTGCCTGAAGAGCTCTATCAGCGTTTCAGAAAGGAATTTGAGCTATCAGATTACGATGCGCAGATACTCACCGATGAAAAAGAAATTGCATTGTATTTCAATGAACTGATCACATTTACCAAAAACTACAAAGCAGCTGCCAACTGGGTGATGGGTGCTGTAAAATCCTATCTGAATGAACAGGCCATTGAGCTGACAGAATTCGTCCTGAAACCACAGCAAATTGCCGAGATCATCAATTTGATAGATTCGGGGAAAATCAGCAATTCTGCGGCAACGCAAAATCTTTTCCCTGCTATGGTTGAACAGCCCAATAGCAAAGCAGCCGACTTAGCTGAGAAACTCAACCTATTTCAACAAAGCGATGAATCCGTAATAGATGGCCTGGTAGATGAAGTAATTGCAGCATTCCCGGAAAAAGTAGAGGAATACAAAAATGGTAAAAAAGGTTTATTGGGCATGTTTATGGGGCAGGTAATGAAAAAATCAAAGGGCAAAGCGGATCCACAACTGGCCAGTAAACTGCTGGAAGAAAAGTTAAATTAATTTAAAAATAAAAGCTCGGGTAGCGATTAATTTTTTTAAAAGAAAGGATATTGCTTACTTGACAAATTAAATAAAACTCAACTCAAATGAAATACTTAGGATTATTATTTGCTGCACTGTTTTTCCTTTCAGCTTGTACCAATGAAAAAGAAAAGCTCGAAGGGCTGGACTATATTGTTGACGGAAAAATTGAAGGTGCAGAAGGGCAAACTTTGTTTTTGGATCAGATGTCGCTACAGGGCAATGTACCTATTGACACTGCCATTCTAAACAAAGAAGGAGAATTTAAAATGAAAGGCACGCTTCCGGAAGACGGCCTGTATATGCTGCGATTTAATCAAAATAAAACCTGGGCACTGGTTCTGGAAGGTGGAGCTGTCACGGTAAACGGAAATTTTGAAGATGTTTTTGATTATACCGTAAGCGGTTCGCAACCCTCTGAACAACTTTCCGCCTTTATAAAAGAGCTGGGCACAACACAAAAAAGCCTTCAGCAACTCACTCAGCAATTTCAGCAATTGAGAGCACAGGGCGGTGATCAAAATCAATTGATGCAAATACAAATGCAATACCAGCAAAAAGCCGGTTACTTGCAAAAGCTCACTACTAATTTTGTAGATACAGTGCAATCTCCACACCTGGCTTTATTTGGAGCCAGCCTTTTGGATGTGAGAGAAAATACAGCACTACTGAAAAAAGTGGTAGAACGCGTAGAAGACCAGGTGCCCAATTCTCCCTTTTTGGCAGATTTTAAAGCCAAATTAAAAGAAGCCAAGAGGTTGGCTATTGGCTCCAAAGCACCTGATTTCAAATTAAAAAGCCATAAAGGAACGGAGTATTCACTTTATGATATGGATGCCAAATATATTCTGATCGACTTCTGGGCATCCTGGTGCAGACCTTGCCGAATTGAAAATCCAAATCTTGTAAAAACCTATAAAGAGTACAAAGACAAAGGTTTTGAGATATACAGCATATCATTAGATAAGAATATGCAGAAATGGGTGAGCGCCATTGGCCAAGATAATTTGACCTGGAAATATCACGGAAGTGAACTCAAAGGCTGGCAATGTCCTGTTGCACAGAACTACAATGTGCGCTCTATACCGGCAACATTTTTAGTAGATGGTGAATTTAATATTGTTGCTAAAAACCTGAGAGGCGATGCCCTGGAAAACAAGCTTGCTGAATTGTTGGATTAGAAAAACTATTTCTGTTTTTGCAAAGTAGTTTTTTTCGAATGTTCCGTACTGTTTTTCAGCTTTGTAACTTCAGCCTTGTTCAAATGTCGCCATTTCCCGACAGGTAATGTATCCAGTTTAATATGCATAATGCGAATACGCTGCAGTGCCTTTACTTTGTAGCCTAGATATTCGCACATACGCCTGATCTGCCTGTTTAATCCCTGAGTGAGAATAATGCGAAACTCATGATTGCTTTCTTTTTTCACAAAACATTTGTTGGTAATTGTATCAAGTACAGGAATACCGCTGCGCATAGCTTTAATAAAATCATCGGTGATCTTTTTGTTCACACGCACGATGTATTCTTTTTCGTGTTTGTTACCTGCCCGCAAGACTTTATTTACAATTTCACCATCATTGGTCAACAAGATCAAACCCTCGGAATCCTTGTCTAAACGGCCAACATGGAAAATGCGCCTGGGATAATTGATAAAATCTATAATATTGTCTTTTACACTTTTTTCAGCAGTACAGGTAATGCCTACAGGTTTGTTAAATGCAAGATAAATATAGGGCTCCTTATGTACAATTGGATTTCCATCCACCAGGACTTTATCATCAATACCCACCCGATTGCCGGACTGTGCTGTTTTACCATTGATGGTGACTCTTCCTGCTTTAATGATTTTATCAGCAGCCCTGCGCGAGCAATAGCCGCTACTGCTAATGTATTTGTTTAAACTGATATTTTGCGAATCTTCAGGATGCAGGGGCATGTTGTAATTTAGTTTTTAAAAGTTTTGTAACCACCTTGTCATTAAAACATCGTGAATATAATAAGATGATTCTTCCTGAATAACCAATTCTTTTTCAATAAGCTTCTTCAATGCTGTACTCACTGAGCTGCTGGCTCCTAAATGGTATTGTTCAATAAAATTTTTGGACTGAGGATTTTTTAAAGGCTCTTCTTTAGCAACAGCTAGGAGTACTTTCCACTGCATATCTGTCAAAAGATTGCTATAATTAGAAAGTATAGGACTTTCCTGATTGATCACTTCTGTACAAATGGGTTGTAAATGTTCTACTTTAATTTTGTCATGTTTTGCAAAAAGCTTGTTGCAAAGTAGCTGTATGCAGTAGGTTTGCTCTCTGCTCCATTCATAAATAGCATCTATCACATCGGCATCAATTTGCTTTCCATTTCTTTCAAAGTGCTGAGTGATAAAAGGTTTATAGCTTGAAAATGAAATAGGGTTGAGTTGCATTAACTGCGCACTTCTGTAAAAAGGGCGATTTTTGTCAGCAAACATAGAGATCATCATTTGCCTATGACTACCGCTATAGATAAATCTGATGCCCGGATATTCCTGCATCCATGTGCGAAAAAAAGCTTCCCCATTTTCTTTAGAATAACGGCCAATCTGTTGAAATTCATCCAGCACTACTATAATTTGCTTTTTTCTTTTTTGTAAAAAATCACCTAATGCATTTAAAGATCTGTTGGCTTTTTCACTTTGTTTTAGTGAAAGACTGAATTCAGGCATACCAGATTGTGGATTAAAACTAAGATTGGCTCCAATTGATTTTAATAAGTGCTGGAATGCAGCAGAAAAGCCTGACTTTGTTTTTCCAAACTTTTCATAAACAGCTTCAGTAATCTGCTTGATTGCTGCATTCATACTCCTTGTTCCCAGCAAATCTACATATACTGTTTCAGCTATATTTTTCTGTTCCAGTTCAGCAACAAAACATTTAATGAGTGCTGTTTTGCCCATTCTACGCCATGAATACAGTACAATATTTCTATCATTGTTAAAGTGCTCCAATAATGTATCAAGCTCCTGCTCTCGATTACAGAAGTACTCTTTCCCAAAATAACCAGTAAGTAAAAATGGATTTTTCAACTTTTTCATAAAAAAACGACTATGCATGACGTAAATTACGTCACGCAATTTACGTGACGTAATTTACAATATTTTTCTAAACTTGCAAATATGATAGAAAAATCGTTTTTAGTGAATAAAAATTTAGGGTTAAACTCTAGAAAAACTATTCAAAAGGAGAATCGTAATTGGCCTTGAAATCCTCAAAAGAAACATTTTGCTTGTGCAGATCCTTTCCATAATATTTAAGAATCTCATCCAATTCAGGAGCTTGTCTGTAGCCAGGTATGGGCTGAATCATATTGAATTGCTCATCGAGCAGAACAATGGTCGGATAACTCATCCTGCCATTCATTAGTGCAGCAGCCAACTCGTGATATCCACGTCTTCCCTCAGCTACAAAAACATAGGTTTTTTCATTCACAACTACAGTATCTTTTCGCTCACCATCCAATTTTACGGGATAGTAGTTTTCATTCAAATAAGCGGCAATTTCAGGATGGCTGAATGTAGTAGCATCCATTTTTTTGCACCAACCACACCAATCAGTGTAAACATCTATAAAAATCTTTCTCTTTTCACCGTTTGCGCTTTTCTCCACTGCTTCTTCAAAGCTCATCCACTGTACTTTTTCCTTATTGGGATTTGGTTTAGATGGATTTCCCGCTATTACTGAAAAGGCAAAAAACAACAATACAGAATGAATTAAAAGGATTTTTTTTAAAAGCATAAATATAGTTTTAGTCAAAATTCAAATCACAGAACGCATTTGTGCACTATTAAGTTTGTATAACGCCCGGATTAAAACGCTTTGTGATTGGCGCATGATTGGCGGCCTCTATTCCTGCAGAAATCACTTTGCGTGTTTCCTTGGGGTCGATAATCGCATCTACCCACAAACGAGATGCTGCATAAAAGGAAGTTGTCGTTTCTTCGTAGCGATCCTTAATTTTTTTGAAAATTTTGTCCTGATCTTCCTGACTGATTTTCTCTCCCCTCACTTTTTTGGCAGAAGAAACCTCTATTTGCAAAATCGTTTTTGCCGCCTGATCTCCACCCATCACTGCTATTTTAGCCGTAGGCCAGGCCATAATCAATCTCGGATCATAGGCTTTACCACACATGGCATAGTTTCCAGCTCCATAGGAATTGCCTGTGATAATGGTAAATTTGGGAACTACCGAATTGGATACTGCACTCACCAATTTTGCACCATCCTTAATGATTCCACCGTGTTCGGAACGGGAGCCTACCATAAACCCGGTAACATCCTGCAAGAAAACCAGCGGTATTTTCTTTTGATTGCAATTCATAATAAAACGCGCAGCCTTATCAGCCGAATCGCTGTAAATAACACCGCCAAACTGCATTTCACCTTTCTTGGTTTTGCAGAGCAATCTTTGATTGGCCACAATGCCTACCGACCAACCATCAATTCTACCCACACCACAAACTATGGTTTTCCCATAGCCTGCTTTGTATTCGGTAAATTCAGAACCGTCCAATAAGCGATCAATAATTTCTTTTACATCATAAGGTTTGGCGTTGGCTTCTGGAAAAATACCATACAATTCCTTTGGCTCTTTGGCTGGCTTTTTAGGCTTTACCCTGTCAAACCCCGCTTTTTCGTTGTGCCCTATCTTGTCCATGATGTCCCTAATGGCATCCAAGCAACTTTGATCATCCTTGAATTTATAATCCGTAACACCCGAAATTTCGCATTGGGTTTCTGCTCCACCCAAAGTTTCTGAATCGACCTCCTCTCCTATGGCCGCTTTCACCAAATAAGGTCCTGCCAAAAAGATGGATCCTGTTTTTTCCACGATCATGGCTTCATCCGACATAATAGGGAGATAAGCCCCACCTGCCACACAACTGCCCATAATAGCAGAAATCTGCACAATACCCTCGGATGACATCACAGCATTGTTGCGAAACATCCTTCCGAAATGTTCCTTATCGGGAAATATCTCATCCTGCATGGGCAAAAAAGCCCCGGCACTGTCCACCAAATAAATGATGGGCAATTTATTTTCCATGGCAATTTCCTGTGCGCGCAAGTTTTTCTTTCCTGTAATGGGGAACCAAGCACCAGCCTTAACTGTAGCATCATTGGCCACAATTACACATTGCCTGCCTGACACTCTTCCGATTCCCGTAACCACGCCACCGCCCGGACAGCCACCGTATTCCTCATACATGCCATCACCGCAAAATGCGCCAATTTCCAAGAAATCACTGTCCTTGTCCTTTAGGTATTCTACGCGCTCACGAGCGGTCAATTTTCCTTTGCTGTGCTGTTTTTCAATATTTTTCTTTCCGCCACCCAAATGAATCTTTTCCAATTTGCGATTCACTTGAGATACCAGCAGCTTCATAGCATCTTCATTCTTGTTAAATTCCAAATCCATTTTTCCGTTTGATTTCTTGCAAAAGTAATACTTCAAAGATAAATGCTTTGGGGAGAACTGTGGTATTGTTGAAAGAGGAATTGTTTTCAGAATATGATTTTGATGAATTCAGCCACCAAAATGATGGCGATGACAATCAAAACGAAACTCCTTCCCACAAAAGCAGAGATGATGGTCCTGAATCTGCCGATGAGCCTAAATGGGATTAGATAATTTATTTCAGTTTATTGGAAAGTAGCTTGGCTTCATTTTAAATACGACTTCTTCGAAACGAGCTAGAAGCTCGCACCAGCAATTGGGTATTGAGCTCTAAATAAAATCTTAAATGGATAAAGAATTATCAACTTAAAAAATGTAGCTTTATTTTCCGACTCAGATAGGGATTAATTGGCGGAGTTGGATGAAGACCTATCAGTAGCAGGATTAATAAATCTTTAAAAAGAAAATAAACTCTATCCCCATGGAAAATACAAGAAGATCTTTTTTAAAAACTTCGGGCATAGTTACCGGAGGACTTTGTTGTGGAGCTACATTATTGGAATCCTGTGCTTCTTATAGTTATGTGCCATATTCGGTAGAAGACAAAACCATTAAAGTGGCCAAAATCCATTTTAACGAGAAAGATTTTGTAGCACTTGATGTAGAAAAATTCCCCGATGCTGTGTTGATCCACAAATTGGAAAATGGTAAATACGCAGCCGTATTGGCGGAGTGCACACATAGAAAATGTACCGTAAAACCAGATGGTACAGAGCTCAAATGCCCTTGTCATGGTAGCCGCTTTAGTATTGAGGGAAAAGTCCTAAAAGGGCCTGCCGATAAAGACCTCAGAACTTTTACTGTAAGCGAGGATGACCAAAATGTGTATTTGACCTAGGTGGTTCTGAAATCACCGCACTCCTAAATCCAACATTTTACATCCCACATTTCCCACCTTCTGGGAGTGAATTATTTAACAGCCTCCGGCTGTGTGTTGAAATATTTTGCGAGACGCAATTAAGATTCTCGCTCGCTGGAAGCGGGGCGAGGGCGCGTTACACATTTTCCATCATAATTTTCACATCCCAAATCCCACATTTTCCATCTCACATTTGACATCACAGATCCCACATCATCCTTTTGCAATTTGATATACCCCCGCTTTGTTTTATCTTCATTTGGAAAATAATGAATCCAATAAAATGAAAGAATCAGTAAGAATTGCAGCCGCCCAGGGATTTTACGGAGACAGCCCAATGGCTGCTATGCAAGTGGTTTCAGAAGGTGCTGCCGACTATTTGGTATCCGATGCACTTGCAGAGTTGACATTATCCATCCTTCAAAAGGATCGGCTTAGGGATGAAAATATGGGCTATGCCCGCGATATTGAATTTTTAGCCAAAACACTTTACCCTGCTGCATTGGCACAGGGCATGAAAATAGTAACCAATTCCGGTGGCTTGAATCCACTGGGAGCCGTTAAAAAAGTAAGTGCCATACTAGAAAAACAAGGCATTACAGACGTGAAAATCGCAGCCATTACGGGCGACAATATGATCGATCGATTAGAAGAATTGCAGAACGGAGGCGAAAAACTCCTACACCTCGACAGTCAGGTGCCGTACAGTGACTCTAAATATCCTGCAACACATGCCAATGTTTATACAGGTGCAGCATCCGTAAAAGATGCTTTGGATCAAGGGGCGCAAATTATTCTGGCAGGAAGGGTGGCCGACCCTTGTTTGACCCTCGGGATTTTGGCGCATGAATTCAATTGGGAAATTGAAAACGCCACAAGCGAGCAACTCGATCTATTGGCTACCGGTATTTGCGTGGGGCATTTGCTGGAATGTGGCGGACAGGCCAGTGGTGGAAATTCCTATGCACAGTGGCCTATGGATTATCCCATAGATGCTTTGGGCTATCCCATTGCCCAGGTTTTTCCCGATGGCAAAGCCATATTTTCAAAACTAGATTCTGCAGGTGGATTGCTGAGCAGGGACAGCTTGCGAGAGCAATTGATTTATGAAATCCACGATCCTGAAAATTACTTGACACCGGATGTTACAGTTGATCTAAGCAAAGTGAAATTGGAAACACTGGCGAAAAACAAAGTGCAACTTTCGGGCGTAAAGGGCAAGCCCAGACCGGAAAAATTAAAACTGAGCATGGGACAAAACGAAGGCTTTATTTCTGAGCAATTCTTCTATTTTTCCCGACCCTATACTTACGATAAAGTCACCAAATTCATTGATGCTGTAAAGAAAATTTGGGAACGCAGCCCTGTTCAAATTGAAAAGCAAAATATTTCCATTGTTGGGCTAAACGGCATTCACGGAGAAGCCGCAACAGAGAAAAGCAGGGAAGAGCTGAATGAATACAATGAGCTTGGAGTCAGATTGGCGATTAAGCACAGCGATGCCATGACCGGAAAAATGGCCTTTGCTGCCATTACCTGTCTGGGTTTGAACGGACCTCCGGGAATTACAAGTATGCCTGCCTGGGGAAAGATCAACCGTATTCAGCTAAGCTTATGGCCTACTTTAATTGACCGGAAATGGGTAGATTATGAGATTCATTTCAATTAAAATTTAACCAATGCCCAGGAAAAAAAGCGTAAAAAGAGGAAGGCGAAAGCTTGGACTGCCACCCGGATCGCTGGTTTATATTGGCGAGAAAGAAGGCGAAAAAGTCAGCCTGGACTTATTCAAGTTTAAGTCAACTGAACTAAAGGAAAGCAGCTATGAAAAATTTGAGGAGCTCGGTGAAAAACCCGAAGCGGATTATTCCTATTGGTTGAATGTCAACGGACTGAGCGATGTAGAGTTGATCAGCAAATTGACCAAACAATTCGGATTAGATGAGCTTTTGGTAGAGGACATAATGAACACTACACAGCGGCCTAAAATTGACGAATTTCCCCCGCATCTTTTTCTCACCCTTAAAATGATTCAGTACAATACGGAGAAAAATGAATTGGACACCGAGCAGATCAGTTTGGTTTTGGGTGAAAATTATATGTTGAGCTTTCAGGAGAAAAAAGGCGATGTTTTTGATGCCATTCGCAACCGAATTCGAGCCGAAGGCAGCAATGTGCGCAACAAAAAAAGCGACTACCTTTTTTATCGCCTCATCGATATTGTGGTGGATCATTATTTTATCCTCACCGAACATATTGATGAGCGCATTGAGGAAATGGAAATGGAATTGTTCCAACATTTTAGGGAGGAGCAACTGAACGAAATTCAGGATATCAAAAAAATGCTGCTGCACCTTAAAAGACAGATTGTTCCACTAAAGGAATCCATCAATACGCTGGAAATTATGGATTCGCCACTGATGGTGCCCGACACGAAAAAATTCATAAAAGACATTCACGATCACCTCAAGCAAATCATTGACAATATTGAGTCAGAGAAAGATTTGGTGGGTATGTTGATGGATGTTTACCTCAATCGGCAATCGAACGAAACGAACCGCGTGATGAAAGTGTTGACCATCATTGCTACCATTTTCATTCCATTGACATTTCTTGTGGGGATTTACGGAATGAACTTTGAATACATGCCCGAACTGCAATGGAAGTATTCCTACCCTATCGTTATGGGACTAATGATTGTACTGGTAATTGCCATGTTGGTATTTTTCAAGCGCAAAAAATGGATTTAATGAAAGATTTACGAAAGCAAATGTACTTTTTGCCTCTATTGATTCTTTTTGCTTTTGCATTGAGCAATTGCAATAAGAATACGCCCTGTGAAGACAATTGTCAAAATGGCTATTGCTCTGATGGCGATTGTGTTTGCGACAGCGGATTTGGCGGCAAATGGTGTGTCGATAATATTGGCAATAATACAAACAACTCCAATGAGGACAATAGCGGAACGGTGAGTTTTTGGCGTGATTTTTCTGGCAACCCCATTCGAATTAGCGTTGACAGTATTTATCGCGGACAAATTACGGAGGTATTCAATACCGACCCACAATGCAACAATAACGGCACTTTGGATGTGGAATTAAACTACGGCACTTACTATTATTCGGCAATTGAAGACAGCACAGGCATTACGTGGAGCAATACTTTCACGATTTCAGTTCCCTGTGTAACTTACAAACTGACCTTGTAATTAGTGAAAACGCTAAATTATTTTCAAGAATCAAATTTTTGTACCATTTCGATACGATTCAGTTCATTGAGTGTCCCGTGCCGAAGGTCGGGATGTATCGAAATGACCTGAATCACTCAATGTCCAAAAAATTCAAAAATGAACCCTCAAAACCGCAGCATACAGATAAAGAAATGGGCAAGCGAGCTGGGTTTTATGCAATGCGGAATTGCCAAGGCCGAGCAGTTGGAACCCGAGGCGCGGCAGTTGGAAGCCTGGCTCAAGCAAGGGCGACATGGGCAGATGCAATACATGGAAAATTACTTTGAAAAGCGCACCGATCCCCGAAAATTAGTGCCCGGGGCAAAATCCGTTATTTCCTTGTTGTTCAATTATTACACCGAAAAAAAACAGGAGGATGCCACTGCTCCTAAAATTTCCAAATACGCCTATGGCAGGGATTATCACAAGGTGGTGAAGAAAAAACTCAAGCAGCTTTTTGCGAAAATGCAGGAGGAATTGGGCGAAATTGATGGCCGCTTTTTTGTGGATTCTGCTCCGGTGATGGACAAGGCCTGGGCAAAACGCAGTGGCCTGGGCTGGATTGGCAAAAATACCAACCTGCTGAACAAGCAAAGCGGTTCTTTCTTTTTTGTGGCTGAAATCATTTGCGATCTGGAGCTGCAATACGATGGCCCGGTAACCGATCATTGTGGTACTTGTACTGCCTGTATTGATGCCTGTCCTACCGGGGCGCTCGATCAACCTTATCAAATTGATGGCAGCAAATGTATTTCCTATTTTACCATTGAATTGAAAGAAGAAATCCCCAATGAGTTCAAAGGCCAATTTGAAAACTGGGCTTTTGGCTGTGACATTTGCCAGGATGTCTGTCCCTGGAATCGATTCTCAAAACCTCACAACGAGCCAGATTTTGAACCCAAACCCGAATTAATGGAAATGAGCCAAAAAGATTGGCAACACCTCAATGAAGCTACCTTTGAGAAATTATTTACCGGCTCGGCTGTGAAAAGAACGGGCTTTGAGGGATTGAAAAGGAATGTGCGGTTTTTGGAAAGGGATGAATAGATAGATAATGTTTTAAGTTGAAAATGAGTAAAATATAAGTATGAAAAATAGTAGGGGGTTTATTGAACTATACACAGTTAATGACTATTGGAAAAAATTAGAATTTGATTTTGCCAATTTAACTAAAAATAAAGATGATGTTTATCTGGCATTTAATTTTTTCGTGACCGCATACCACTTAATTGACTGGGTTTTTCAAGGTAGATATAGCAACGACCGTGCAAAATTAAACAGTAAACCAATATTGCGCTTATGTAATCATATTGCAAGCGGAATAAAACATTTTGCCGTAGACAGTCAAAGGCACAAATCAGTTAGAGAAATAAAAAAGAACCGATATTTTGAAAAAGGGTATATTGAAGAAGGGTATATTGAAAGTCCAATTATCATTTATCTTGAAGACGAACTTAAATCTGAGTTTGGTGAATCAATAGCAATAATTGATTTAGCAAAAAAAGTAATGCATTTTTGGAAGGATGAATTAACTATTAGAAATTTAATTCAATAATATTCACAACCATTAAAATTATATTTTTCATCAGGTTTTCCTCAGATAGTGCGAGCTTTTAGCTCGTACTGCTAAAGTCAGTAAATACCTTATACCATTTTAACTATAAAATGCCGCATTAAAACTATTTCTGTAATGGTGGTT
>JBBDNB010000028.1 GCA_040877935.1 Chitinophagales bacterium | reverse complement strand
CATTGGATAGCAGGGACTTGATGAACTTGTTGCCAAATGGGTGCACCTTGTCCTTCCCCTTCCTGGAGGTCCCCGATTGGTTGGGGTACGGGGCAATGCTGAGGTAACTTGCCATTTCACGGGAATTGTTGAAACGGCTGTAGTTGGAGCTAAAGGCAATTATGGAGGCCGAGATGATAGGGCCGACACCTATCACGGAACGGCCCAGTTGGTCGTTCTCCTTGATCTCCTTGTCCTGCTTGACCGTTTCCTTGATACGTTCCTCGATCTCGGCTATCTGCCGGCTGAGCAGTTCCACCAGCTGTTCATTGTGCTGCTTGAACAAAGCATATGTATCGGCATCCAGGTCTGGCTTATGGTTTGCAAGGCTGTTAATGGTGGCCTTTTTCTTGCTTACCAGAAATGCCCTTCTGGAAAGAAGTTTGCGCAGTTTTGTGCAATCTCCGTTGTCCGGCACATCGGCCTGTATCTCGTCCCTGCGCTGATAGGCATAGGTGCAGATGTCCTTTGCGTCATACTTGTCGCTCTTGCCCCTTGAAAGCCCCATGGATTTACTGATGCGAAGCGGCATTTCTTCCCTGTACGGGATGTTCCTGCCCCACAACCACCTGCACAGCGGTTTGGAGTAGCTGCCGGTATTCTCCAGGCAGACGAACCACACCGAGGGGGCTTGCCCCGTATGTTTGCCCAGCCCATCGACCATTTGCTCAAACCCCTCTTTTGAGTTTGGGAATCGGCCCAGGTAATTGGTTTTTCCGGTTACCCGATAGGCCACGTCAATCCACGACTTGCTTACATCGACTCCAATGAAAAATTTGTACATTGCTCTTCCTATTTTTGGTTAAAAAATCAGATTGGCACTTTGTCCTTTAGTAGGCCTTTAAGCCTCAATTTCTACGTAGTGCTTGATCTGGAAATAGCGGAGGACTACTTCAGACAATAGGGCTTTAACCTTGACAGTTTAATAGTTCACCTCCGCTATTTTTATGTTTTCCACAATTATGTTACAAAATCAACAAAAGAAAAAGAAGCAAAAAGAAAACTTATGGATAATGATAATAACTATGTTTCCATTATTACTTCACTGCAATACTAAAGGACAGTTTCTTAGGAAGCTATTGGCTTATTCGATTATTTTTTGGTTTTTTAAAAACATCATCCTATGCAAATTTTAAAAACCGCTTTACTTGTATTGCTATGCCATTTTGGACTTGCACAAAATATTGACTATGCCCGCAATCAAATAGACACCCTGTGTTCGCCAGCAATGCACGGCAGGGGCTATGTGCAGGATGGAATGAAAATAGCAGCCGACTATATCGCTGTGGAATTCGAGCGCCTGGGCTTGGAAAAAGCAGCTGGGAATTACCTGCAGGAATATACAGTTCCGGTGAATACTTTTCCCGGAAAAATGGAAGTGAAATTGGGCAAAAAGGAATTAAATCCCGGTGAAGATTTTATTGTGAAACCCGGTTCTCCCCGAATCGAAGGTAGTTTTAAGATCAATTATATCGACAGGGATTTGTTCCTGGACAAAGAAGCATTTTATAAGCAAATAAGTGCTTCCAAAAATAAATTCATAGGTGTATTGCCTTCCAAAAAGGAATACGGTAAAGAGGAAAAGCAAGAAATAGAAGAAGGCCTGGATGTATTGACATATGCCGCTGACAATCCCGCTTTGGGCACTCTGATTTTCGATGATTCAAAACTGACATGGCACCTTTCCCAAAAGCAGTTTGCCAGGCCTACTTTAATATTGAAAAGCGGTGAAGACAAGCCCGCTAAGAAAGTCCAGCTCAATATTGAAACTAAGCTGATGGAAAATTACCCGGTTCAGAATGTAATCGGGTATTTACAAGGGACATCCGATTCGGTGATTTTAATAAGTGCACATTACGATCATTTGGGCAGGATGGGGGCGGAGACCTATTTTCCCGGGGCCAATGACAATGCAAGTGGTACGGCATTGATGCTGGATTTGGCAAGGCATTATGCGCAGTTGGACACATTGCCCCCTTACAGCTTTTTGTTTATAGCATTTGGTGCAGAGGAATTGGGCCTTTTGGGCTCTGAATATTACACTAAAAACCCACGCATGCCTTTGGGTAAAATAAAGTTTCAGATCAACCTGGACATTTGTGGTACGGGCGATAAGGGCATACAGGTGGTGAATGGATCCGTGCATCAAAAACGCTTTGATCTGTTGCAGGAAATCAACAAAAGGGAAGCGCATATGCAGCAGGTAAAAATCAGGGGAGAGTCATGTAACAGCGATCATTGTTGGTTTCACAAAAATGGCGTGCCTGCTTTTTTCATCTATACACTGGGTGGAGCTGGTCATTACCACGATGTGCATGATATTCCCGAAAACCTTACGCTTGGCGGTTACGAGGGCTTTTTTAGGTTATTGGTGGGTTTTGTTGAGGAGCTGTAAAAATAGACACCTTAATCTTTCGTGAAAACATAAGTAAAAAAGAGTACGTAGGGAGCATAATCTATCAATGTTTCTTCAAATGAAACGAGCTTGTAACCTTGCTTGTTAAATTCCCCAATTTTCTTTGAGATCAGAAGCTGTATTTCTTTGTCATCGGATATTTTCCAATTTCCCATATCTATTCTTTTGTATTTTTCTCCTGGTCCATAAATCTCTATCCTGTTATCAGCACCTCTTTTTTCGTGATAGGAGCGCATAATAATGGTTTCCTGCGAATAGAGTTTCGGGATTGTAAAGAGCAAAATGCTTGCTATCAAAACTATTGTTTTCATAAAATGGATTTTTGTTTGAAACTAAAGATATGTGATATTTTTGTTTTTTTAAGGAATGATAAGCTTGGTATAACTGATATCAGCAAAAGTAGAATACATTCAGTTTTGGGATGTAAAGCCCACTCAGTCGTCTGATGACTGTAGTCCTTAAACAACTTGGAGGGCTTAATTTTCCCTGCATTCTATTAGCCATAGTCATCGGACGACTATCAAGGCCGAACAGTCGCCATTTTGAACCAAACTCATCGTATGACTGGAATGTGGAAAGTAGATCAAATAATAGAATTAATCATTAGGGAGTGGTGACTCTGGCAGTCATAGGGTTTTTGTTTAAAAGTATCAATTAAAAAATTCAATTATCAGTTTATAAGGAGTTAGCTTTACTATCCATAGAAGTGATTTTCAATAAATATGTTTGATAAATGAGTCTAAGTGGTTCTGAATTTGAAAAAATAGTAGCCCCTTTTTTTAGAGAGCTTTTTAAAGAAATAGGATATACTAATATACTGGTTAGAAATAATGGTTCTGGATTTCAGAGTGGATTCGATATTAAGGTTGAGTTTTACGATTCAGAAAATAAGAAAAGAAAAATTTTTATTGAGTGTAAATATTATTCTACCAAACTAGAAGCTGATAAGATATTTAGAAAAAAATTTGAATTACACAATTCAAACTATGATCCAGATGGATTTATCTTATTATCTCCAAAAGTAAATCCATCAAATCCTGATGACACTTTTCTTAGTAATGCGAAAAGTGAAGAAAGAGTTTTTGGTTTTCCCTCAGAATATTTAATTCCTGATAATGATGTTAATAAGTTATTTGTATTAGAATCTCAATTATATAAAAAAATATATGGAGTAGAACCAGCGATTGAAATAAACGAACCAGAAGTTAGAGGTGAGTTTAAAAATATAATTGAGCGTTTGATAAAACGCAAAGATGAAATTCAAAGTAAAATACCCAAGAAAAAAGACTATAAAAAACCCGATAAATACATAAGCAGAAAACTCATAGAAGTTAATGATATAAAATCTAACCAGCTTTTTATCACTGATGCTAAAAAGTCATTAGATATTCTGGAGAATGAAAATAAAATAGCATTATTAGGCAAAGGTGGAGATGGGAAAAGTGTAGAGCTGGAATATATTGCAAGCTACTTTAGTGATGAAGAAAGTAAATTTCACCCACACCTAATCAAACTCAAGAATCATACTAATAAACCTATTGAAGACTACATTAAGGGGATTGAATACATTCCAAAAAGTGAGTTGCTTGTCCTTATTGATGGCTTAGATGAAGTCCTACCCGGAAAAATACAAGAAGTTAGAAGACAGATTTTAAGTTTTGCTGAAGACTATACAATGGCAAAAATTATTGTTTCGTGTAGAAATAATTTCTACTTCTCAGATATTTCAACTCAAAGTAAAGAGTCATTACAAGAAAGCACATTAAAAAAATTCAATCCTTATGAATTAGCTGAGTTGGGTAGCGTTGAAATTCATTTTTTCATTAAAAATCAATTATTAAAAGAAAGTGACAATTTCACGAAAGAAATTGAAGATAAAGGTTTTGCTAGTCTACTAAATTCACCTTATTATTTAATTAGACTTGTAGAAGAGCTCAAAAAAAAGAAAGAGTTACCAAAATCAAAATCTGAACTATTTCAAAACATCATAACAGAAAATATTAAAAAAGATATTTCAAGGTATTATAATGGTGGTGATAGAGCTGCTAATGAAATACCAATGTCAGATGTTATAACAAAGTTTGCGTTTTTTTTACAATATAAAGGAGTTAGTAGTTGTATTTGGAAAGAAATACATGAGCACTTTAGTTCAAAAGAGAAAGAGTTAATTAAGCACTCTGGATATAATATTTTTGGAGAAGATGACCCGAATTCAATCTGGTCATTTAACCATAATCTAATTCAAGAGTTTTTAGTTGCAGAGTTTATTTCCCAAAAAGATTTCAAGACCATATTGAGTTTAATTTGTTTTCCTAAAACGAAAAAAATAATACCCAAGTGGATAAATACCATTGGTCTTTTAATTGAAATTCTTGAAGACTCAAATCCTGTTAAGGATAAACTTATTAAGTGGTTAATAAAAAATGAGCCTCAATTACTGATGCAGTTTGAGTTGGGTAGCCTGAATGATAATAAGAGATTAAACTTATTTAAAACCGTATTTAATAATTACAAAAGTCAAAATAGAAGAATCCCCTGGAACATATTCAGTTATTTCGAGTTGACTAAATTTTCAAATAGCTCAGAAACAATTGAATTCTTACTCAAAGAATTAAAAAACAATAGTAACCCTATAAATTCAACAAGAAATGCTCTTGAACTATTGGCATGGTATAATATAGAAGAGAATCACTCTCGTTTAAAAGCTACATCAAAAGATTTAGTTGAGAAATATCTTAAAAATAGCGATTTAATTTACTCTTCGCTTGTAGCTTATACGAGGTGCTTTAAATTAACTAAAAGTGAGTTTGATTATATAATTGAAAGTTATGGTGAGCATGAAAGTTCAGATTTAAGAATTGAAGTTTATGGAGCAATACATAGACAATCTCTTCAAGATGATTATATTGATTTTGTTATAAAATATATTGAAGAACATCTTAGTGGTAAGCGCAACAATGATGAAAACATTATTACAAGTGAGTATACTGAACTGGTCTATTGCTTGAGAAAAGTGAAATTGTATGAGTCACATGAAAAGATTACAGATTTAGTTAAGACTGAATTTCCGAAAATTCAACACTCCATTTATTTCAAAGATATAATTGAGGATCTTCTGGATTCAATTGCTAATAAATTTCCTGATAACTCTAAATTGATTCAATCAGTTCTTGAGATTATAAACAACAATAAATCTCATCTGTTAACTGATGATTTTAATATTTTTTCACACTTCTTTAGGAATATAAATAAGGCTTCAGATGCCTTTAAGTTTCTGTATCTGAAAAATCAAGAACAACTGAATTATTTAACCTTGATATTCTTATCAAAATTAGCATCTGGTGATACTATAAAGTTTTTTGCTAATGAATTCATAAAGGAAAAAATTGATAAAAAAGTTATTGTTGATTTTCAGTATGACTTGGATAATTACAATAAAGGTTTATTGGTTGACTTTAATAAACTGGTAAATGAAAAAGAAAAGATTGAATTACCTGTTTACGGCAAGTCACTTAAATCTTTAAATGAAAAAAGGAAGCAATCACTTGATCTTTGTTTCGATAAAGAAAAGTATAAGGCTGAGTTTGAAAGGTTTTTTGATGAATTAGGTAAGGATACCATTGATGAAGAAGATGTAAATAAAATATACACAACGAAATTTTCAGAAGATGCATATCCTCTTTTTGTTTACGATAAAGTATTCTATTTCAAAAAAAATAACTTAAGTAGAAAAAAAGTACTGAGTAGTATTGAAGAAAATTGGGAGTCAATTTCAATTAATTCGATTATCGATATCCTTAAACAAGAAGATCAAATTCATCTACCAGAAGGTCAAAGAGAATATGTAAAAGAATGGTGTGAGAATTTTAGTAATAAAGTTGATTTTAGAAATGGTATTAAAATAGATGAAAGTTCTTTTGAATTTGGCAAAAATGAAAACAAACTCTGCTATTTAATTATTCGACTTAATATCAATGACTTAGATACTGGTCTTTACTTAGACATGTTATCTTTTAAGCCTGTAAATTATTCATTAGACCAAAGCGTTTTTGATTTTGTTTCCTCAGTTGTTGATGATAGACAATTAATTAAAAAAAGAGTGATCTCTAACTTGAAAGAAGGTATTTCTTATTATGAGGTTTTATCAGACCATATTGATTTTTGTAAATCAAATAATTTAAAAGAAGTTACACCATATCTGATTCAATATCTTGAAAATAGGGAATTGTATAATGTAAGAGATAATGTTTTGAGCTGTTACATTGAATTAGAAGGTAGCATGAATGAACTTAAGAGTTCGATTGATAAAATCACTGATTATTTCAAGTTTACTTTGCTCACAAAACTAATTGAGCAGTCATCTGACAAAGACTATTACTATCGAATAGTTTCAAAGGGGTATGCAGATGAAAAGAATATAGATACCAAAAAAAACTGGGCAGAGCTATTATTGATTTTACAAGATATTGAGGGAGTTAAGTTTTATATCAATCTTATAAAGAATGATAAAACTATTCCAGAAGGCTTGTATCATAGTCGTATTAACAGTTTGAAAACTACTAAAGCACTACCACTTATATTTGATTTGTATGAATTAGGTTTCAGTTCAGAAATCGACCAAGGAGATCGATTTGAGAATCTTAAACAAATTTCGATTAGCATTTTATACTCAATTTGCCTACATGAAAATAATTTCTCCTACTGTTATAAAAGATTCAAATTCTATAAGTTGAAATTTAAGCTTAAGAAGTTCTTAAGAGTGCTAAAAATTGATGATCAAGCACTGAAAATTTTGGAACATAATTTTGAAAATATGGAGCAGCAGTATTGGGTCAACAAAGAACTTGATATATCATTTGAAGATGCTAAGAGAAAATATGAAAAGCTTAGGGCGTAGTTATAAAATTACTGCATAGACTTTATCAGTACTACTTACCCACAATATTTCACCCAAAACATAATTTCCATTTCCATAGAATGGAGATTCCCGATAAATTTTCTAAGGAAAATTTTCTGGAATGACGGTGGTGTTTTAGCTGTTTCCCATTGAACAAACACCCAGTCATCCTATGACTATACTCCATGAATAATCGGGGTCTTTGAAGACCTAAATAGTCCATAAACACCAGTCATAGGATGACTTGCATGACAAATTTGATGCCTAAGGAAATCTCCATGCGTTAGACTTCCCAAGTCTCAAAGACTTTGGAAGTCTTAATAATGAACCAACGTTTTTACAGCAAAACAGATAGCCGTCATTCCCCGACTTTATGTCCCTTAGTAAAGTACGGGGAATCCCCGGTCAAGTCGAGAAGTCAAACCTTCAAGGTTTTAGAAACCTTGAAGGTTTTCGAAGGGCGTTTGCAATCCCTCCATTTCCGTAATGAAATTAGAAAACGCAAACCCGCATAAGGTATAGGAGCGGCATCCTTTTGGGGCGGAGGCAATTTTAGTGTTGCGGGATTTGGGAAAGCGACCAGCGGAAGCTCTTTCCAAAGCCCATTTGCAACACTTTGCCTCTGCCACAAAAGATAGAGCGGATAGACCGACCCGATAGGGAATGCCCTTATCCCGCATAAATTTAACTTTTTCCCTTTATCCATAAATGATCTTATTTTAATAGAACTACATCATTCTGGTAGCAAAGAATTTCAGCACAAATTTGGAGATAATCGCTTATACTTGTAGGATATGGGCAAAAAAATACAAGTCGTAAAAATGTCGGGCGAGAATGCTGACTTTGAGGAGGACAGGCTCAGGCATTCGTTGGAAAAATCAGGAGCGAGTGCAGAAGTGATTCAGCAGGTCATCAATGAAATAAACGGCTTGCTTTACGATGGTATTGGAACCAAGGAAATCTATAAAAAAGCTTTTGCGCTGCTCAGGAAAAGCTCACGCCCTACGGCAGCCCGCTATAAGTTGAAAAAGGCCATTATGGAACTGGGGCCAAGCGGTTATCCATTTGAAAGGTTTGTAGGGGGAATTCTCCGCAAGCAGGGCTACGAGACGGAAGTGGGCATGATTGTACAGGGACATTGCGTAGCGCACGAGGTAGATGTGCTGGCCAAAAAAGACGATCAGCAATTTATGATTGAATGCAAATTTCACAATACACAGGGGCGCAATTGCGATGTGAAAATTCCGCTTTATATCCAATCGAGGTTTAAGGACATTGAAAAAGAATGGCTCAAGCAGGAAGCCCACCGGGGCAAGTTCCATCAGGGTTGGTTGGTAAACAATACCCGATTTACGGATGATGCCTTGCAATACGGCAATTGTGCGGGACTAAAACTGATCGGTTGGGATTACCCAAAGCAGGGTAGCCTCAAAGACATGATCAATATTTCAGGCCTGCATCCCATTACCTGTCTTACCACATTGAACAAGCACGAGAAAAACAAATTGCTTGAAAAGGATTTGGTCTTGAGTGCCGAATTGCACTTAAAACCAGAACTGCTGAACGAAATAGGAATCAGTGAAAAAAGACACCGAAAAATACTGGAAGAAGCGAGGGAGCTTTGTGGGGTGGATTAACAGAGAAGTAGTATTTAGAAATAAAATTATATTGGGATTGTGTGTGATTAAGAATTTGTAAGTACATTAAAGCACTTCCATCTGGAACGCATTCAATTTCATTGAGTTAAGTGAAATCCTGATTAGATAAAAAAGCTGCCCAACATTTTGATTTTTGTATAATTAATTGCTACATTAGTTGAATTAGCATTTAAAACATCAATGTCATGAAAAAAAACATTTATATATTACTCGCTAGTATTTTTCTTAGTACAAATGCTTTCGGACAAGCATATTTCCCGGAAGTATCTGCTCAACTCGGGGTTCAACATGTTGCCGTTTTTTCAGACTCTATTTACACCCCACAGGGCGGAGCGGCTTGGTTTGATTTTAACAATGATCATAATCTTGATTTATATTTAACAGGCGGGGCAAATCCAGATGCGTTGTACAAAAACAATGGGGATGGAACTTTTACTGATGTTACAATTTCTGCTGGTGTTGATGTGCTCAGTGCTAGCAACACCATGGGAGTCGTTTCTGGTGACATAGATAATGACGGTTACAATGACCTTTTTATCACTACTGTAAGTTCAGATCAGAATTTTCTGTTGTATAATAATGGAGATGGAACTTTCACTGATATTTCAATGGATGCTGGAGTGAGTGGAGGAGGAAATAGCTCCTCAGCAGCTTTTGGTGATTATAATTTAGATGGACTTCTGGATTTGTATGTAGTAAACTGGTGTGTAGATATCTACTTCCCATTTGATACATCAGATACATTCCCAACAATTCAGAACTATTTTTATATCAACAACGGAGATTTGACATTTACTGAAAGTTCAAAAGCTCTTGGGGTTGATGTAGAAGGAGGTTGTTCTTTAGGTGTGTTATTCACGGATTACGATAATGACTATGATTTAGACCTTCTAATCGCCAATGATTTCGGATATTTGAATGGGAATTCCGAGAATCGTCTTTTCGAAAATGATTACCCTAATGATCAATTTATAGATGTTAGCCAAGCCAGTGCATTTGACTATGGTATTGATGGTATGGGAACGGCACGTGGAGATTATGATGAAGATGGTGATCTTGATTACTATATATCGGATGTTGGTAATGACTTATTGCTTAGAAATGATAATGACAGCTTTTCCAATCAACTGCTGAACGCAGGTTTAGAAAATGATACAGTTGGTTACTTAGGTTATAACGGCACTACAGATGGATTTGGTTGGGGCTGTGGATTCTTTGACTATAACCATGACACTTATTTAGACCTCTTTGTGGCCAATGGGAGTATTACTTGGTGGGGACAAGGCTATCCAACGCTTGATAGTAATAAATTATTCCTTAACAATGGTGATGGTACTTTTAAGGATATTTCTACGGATGTTGGACTTGGTGATCCATATACTTCAAGGGCATTTGCAAGCGGAGACTATGACAACGATGGAGACATGGACTTGCTTGTGGGGATAACTGATGTGCCCAACGGACAGCGTCATACAATGATTTATGAAAACAAATTTAGCGATGGAAATTGGTTAAAGGTTTCATTGGAAGGCACTTTATCTAATAGGAATGGATATGGTTCGCGGGTAGAGGTTATTTTTAACAACAGGAAACTGATTCGGGAAGTCGATGGTGGTTCAAGTTTTAATTCACACCATAGCAGTATAGTTCATTTTGGTCTATCTGAAATAACTGATATCGATACACTCAGAGTTATTTGGCCTGGAGGCATGGTGATAGATGAATATTATGATGTAGCTACGAATCAGCATATAAATATTGTTCAAGAGAGTAGTTATTCGCAAATTTCATCTGCCGATTATCAAGATACTTTAAAAGAAAGTTTTGTTGTTTACCCTAATCCTACTAATACTGACATGATAATGGTAAAATATATGTCAATGAGGCCGCATGAAGAGATTACTATGAAATTACTTGATGTTTATGGGCGAACTCTCAAGGTCTTTTTTAGGAAAAAAGAGTTAAATTCAGGGACGACAGAGAAATTATCCTTGCCCAATCATCTGGCAGCCGGTATTTATTATTTAAAAATAGAATACGACCAAAGTCACGTGGTAAAGGTATTGTCTTTGGTGGATTAAAATTGACTTGATCAAGCCCTATATTGCTGTACTTGTTTTCTCTGTATTCTTCAATATCTTACATATAGTCGGCTTAAACCTATGTAAGCGATTCTGTCAGTATCGTTCATAATGCTGTTTTGGTTTCCCTGATTTATCCCACGTAGGATGGTATTTTTGATTATGACAATGAAGAGTGGATTGACCTTTACCTGACAGTGGAAAACAACGCGAATAAATTTTACTCGATAATCGAGATTTAAACCTGCCCGACTAAGCAGGCGGGTGCTCCGAGGCTTGCCCCGAGGTTGTTTACTTTAATAATGGTGATGGTACTTTCAGGGATGAAGCTGATGATACAGGTTTCTTTTTCCAGCTTAGATACCTCAATCTATACTGGATATTAACACTGCTGCCATTGAAAAGGAATGGCTAAAAGAAGAAGGGCATCAGGAAAAATTTCACCAGGGTTGGTTGGTAAACAATACCCGATTTACGGATGATGCCTTGCAATACGGCAATTGTGCGGGACTAAAACTGATCGGTTGGGATTACCCAAAGCAGGGTAGCCTCAAAGACATGATCAATATTTCAGGCCTGCATCCCATTACCTGTCTTACCACATTGAACAAGCACGAGAAAAACAAATTGCTTGAAAAGGATTTGGTCTTGAGTGCCGAATTGCACTTAAAACCAGAACTGCTGAACGAAATAGGAATCAGTGAAAAAAGACACCGAAAAATACTGGAAGAAGCAAGGGAGCTTTGTGGGGTGGAGTAGCCAATCCGGCACGTATTTAGAGCTTAGCCATAATATTAAAGTGCCAGAAAGAAAATTTTACCTATTTTCAAAAGAAATTAATATCAACCCATGAAAAACATACAAACCGAAATCCTTATCAATGCCGAACCTGAAAAAGTCTGGCAGGTACTGACTGATTTTGAAAAACATCCCTCCTGGAATCCTTTGATAAAGTCCATAAAGGGAGAAAAAGCAGTAGGCGAAAAACTGACGGTATTCCTGCAAGCACCCGGTGGAAAAGGAATGACATTCAAACCAGTGGTTTTAGAATTTGAGCCCAACAAAGAATTCCGATGGAAAGGAAAGCTGGGCATCAAAGGAATTTTTGATGGAGAGCACTATTTTCTGCTCGAAAAGCAAGGCGAAAAGCAAACCCGCTTTGTACACGGTGAAAATTTCAGCGGTTTCCTGGTGCCACTAATGGGCGGCATTTTGAAAGACACCAAAAAAGGCTTCGAATTGATGAACGAGGCATTGAAAGGGGAGTGTGAGAAGGTGAATGTTTAAGTGCCGGGATTACTTCCACTAACAGCCAGTTTAACAATTCTCCTGTAATTCGGCTCAAGCAAACCTTCATTGTAAAACCCTTTCTTAAGTAATACCTCATGCATTTTGGGGTAATTGTAGGAAGGAGCAGCCATCAGCAGGTGATGCTCTGCATGGTAGTTTACATGATGCGGGGCAAACAAAATGCGTTCGATAAAGTTGGCATAAGTCGTACGGGTATTTTTTTGAGGATCCAGCTGATTGGGTACAACACTGTGCTCGGCAATGGAGCGCACGCGCAAGGAAAAATTATAAGTGGTGAAAAAAGCACCCCACCACAGCAGGTACAGCCACCAAAAGCCAATGGCATAGAGCAATGTGAAAAACAGGAGGTGAAAAACAACAGGGCCGCGTAATTTCACATAGGCGCGGTTCAGCATGGATTTCCAATTGCGGTTTTTGGCTTTGATCTTTTCCACCAGTCCGCCAAGGTTGTATTTCAAATAGCCGAAATGCATCAAAAGCACTCCATAAAAGGTTTTAAATCCCGTGACTCCTGCCAGATCGCGGCTGAATTTCCGCAACATGCTGACCTTGCTTGTGGGATAGCCAGTTGTTAAATTCAAATCAGGATCATCATTTGTGCCGGTATTCCGGTGATGCTTAAAATGATAAGGGCGATAATCTTCCACATTTTGAAAAATCGGGTAGCCGCCCAGCCAATTGCCAAAAAAACTGTTCAGTTTCCTGGAATTGAAAAAAGCATAATGCGAAGTATCGTGCATAATAATGGCACAGCCCAATTGCTTGCCTCCAAGGATAAAAAGACTGACGATTACCGTGAAAGGATTCAGCCACAAAGCGGGTAAAGCAAGTGCAAAAGCAATCCAGCCCCAAGTCGTAGCCAGCTCCACAAAGCCCTTCCAGTCAGACTTTTGCAACAACTCATTGATTTCTTCCTTGCTTAAATAATCTGTGACTTGCATAATGTAGATTGACTCTTCTAATTTACAAAACTAAGAACTAAAAAGTTGCAGTGCTTAACTGCCCCGTAATGTGGAAAACTAAACAAACGATACAGGGACTATAAGCAGGAAAAGCGTAAATTTACGGGTCGTAAAAAAATTATAAAAAACAATACCATACAATATGGCCGAAGGAGAAAATATAATCCCTATTAATATAGAGGAAGAAATGAAAACCGCCTACATTGATTATTCAATGTCGGTGATTGTGTCCCGGGCAATACCGGATGTGCGAGATGGTTTCAAACCCGTGCACAGGCGTGTACTCTACGGAATGCACGATTTGGGACTTACCAATAACAAACCCCATAAAAAATCAGCGCGTATAGTAGGAGAGGTGCTGGGTAAATACCACCCACATGGCGACTCTTCTGTTTACGATACAATGGTGCGAATGGCACAGGACTGGTCTTTGCGCTATCCACTGGTTGACGGACAGGGTAACTTTGGTTCGGTAGATGGTGATAGCCCCGCAGCAATGCGTTATACAGAGGCGCGTCAAGAAAAAATTGCAGAAGATATCCTGGCCGATCTGGATAAGGATACCGTAGATTTTGCCCTGAATTTTGACGATACTTTAAAAGAACCAACTGTTCTGCCTTCCAAAATCCCCGGCTTGCTGGTCAATGGTGCTTCTGGTATTGCAGTAGGTATGGCTACCAATATTATGCCGCACAATTTGGGTGAAGTAATAGATGGTATAGTTGCCTATATTGATAACCGGGACATTACAATCGAAGAACTCGCCCAACACGTCAAGGCTCCTGATTTTCCAACAGGAGGTACCATTTACGGATATGATGGCGTAAAACAAGCATTTGAAACTGGCCGTGGGAGAGTGGTAGTAAGAGGAAAAGCAGAATTTGAAGATTTTCAAAATCACGAACGCATTATTGTAACTGAAATCCCATATCAGGTCAATAAAGCCAATCTGATTGTGAAAGCAGCAGATTTGGTCAATGAAAAGAAAATTGACGGTATTTCCGATATCAGGGATGAAAGTGACAGGAACGGGATGCGAATTGTTTTTGAGTTGAAGCGCGATGCCAATGCTCATGTGGTTTTGAATACACTCTACAAACTCACTCCGCTACAGACCTCTTATGGAGTCAATAATATTGCGCTGGTCAATGGTCGTCCGCAATTGTTGAACCTGAAAGATATGATCCATCATTTTGTGGAATTCAGACATGAAGTGGTGGTGCGCAGAACCCAATATGAATTATCAGAAGCGGAGAAAAAAGCCCACGTTTTAGAAGGCTTAATTATCGCTATTGACAATTTAGATGCGGTTATTAAATTGATACGTGCCTCGCAAACTACAGAAGAAGCGCGCACAGGATTAATGAAGACTTTTGAGTTATCAGAAATTCAGGCTCGTGCCATTCTGGATATGAGATTGCAGAAATTAACAGGTCTGGAAAGAGACAAACTCAAAACAGATTATGACGAGCTGTTAAAACGCATTGCATGGTTCAAAGAAGTGTTGGACAATGAGGAGATGCGCATGGATATTATCAAAGAAGAAATGGCTGAGGTTAAACGCAAATATGCAGATCCGCGTAGAAGTGAAATTGAGATCAGCGGTGATGATATCAATATTGAAGACCTGATTCCCAATGACCATGTCGTTGTGACTATTTCCCATCAGGGCTATATCAAGCGTACATTGGCTGCTGATTACAAGGTTCAGAACAGAGGCGGCAAAGGATCGCGTGGCGGAAGAACCAAAGATGAAGATTTTATCGAGTACATCTTCTCTGCAAGTATGCACAACTATATGCTCTTCTTTACTGAGCTGGGGCGTTGCTTCTGGCTGAAGGTTTATAATATCCCAGAAGGATCGAAAACATCAAAAGGACGACCTATTCAAAATGTGATAAGTATTCCAAAAGAGGATAAAGTAAAAGCATTTATAAATGTAGATACACTGGACGATGTGGATGATTATCTCGACAATCGTTTTGTGGTGCTGTGTACACGCAAAGGAGTTATTAAGAAAACAACTTTGCGCGCCTACAGCAGGCCACGGGTCAATGGTATTATAGCAGTAAGCATTCGCGAGGGCGATTACCTTTTAGAAGCCAAATTGACCAATGGCAATAATGAGATTATGATGGCCAAGAAGTCAGGTAAGGTGATACGCTTTCATGAAGGCAATGTGCGGCCTATGGGCAGAAATGCAGCAGGAGTGCGCGGTGTGCGACTTGAAAACGATAAAGATGAAGTGGTTGGCATGATCTGTGTTGAAGCGGATGATACCAATCAAACGGTATTGGTGGTTTCGGAAAAAGGCTATGGAAAACGCACCTATATCAATGACCCTGAGGATGGATCAGAAATTTACCGCATTACCAAACGAGGTGGTAAAGGGGTGAAAACCATGAATGTTTCTGAAAAAACAGGCAGCCTGATCGCAATCAAGAATGTAACTGATGAAAATGACATTATGATCATCAACCGTTCGGGATTGAGCATTAGGATGAGTGTAGCAGATCTTAGAGTAATGGGAAGAGCAACGCAGGGTGTGCGCCTTATTCGCCTGAACGACAATGACGAGATTGCTTCTCTCACTAAAATGGAAGTATTTGTAGAAGAGGAACTTTTAGAGGATGAGGATGATGTAAATACTGAAAATCCAGGTGAAGAAAACGATACTGATAATGATGAAAACTCGGATACAGAATCTGAGGATTAATTAACTAAATAAAAATACTATGAAATTCTTAAGTCTTTTAATTTTTGTTTCAACATTATACTCTGCTGCTTTTGCCCAAAGTGGAAAATACCTTACTGCATACAACAATTTCAATACTTACATGCAGTCAGAAAAAGAGGATATAGATGCATTGAGAGAAGCGTATATAGATATTAATGAAGCAGCTCAGCACGAAAACACCAGGGAAAATGGAAAAACCTGGTATTACAGGGGCTTGATCAATCAGGCATTGTCTGAAAATGAGAAAACGCAATTGGATTATCCCAACGCACTATATGATGCTACAGACTCTTATATCAAAGCATTGACGCTGGATGACCGCAGGTTTAGAGATGAAAAAGGAGCCGATGTTCAGTTGCGTACTATGTCTATTATTCTTTATAACAAGGGTGTTGCACTATATGAGGTCAATGATTTTGAGAAAGCTTACAAAGCATTTATTAAGGTTGAGGACATCTATAATTACTATAAGGAGAAAGGCGAACCTGAGGCCATTGAAACCTATGAAAACTCAATTTTCAATGCTGCGCTATGTGCCGTGCAAAGTAATAAGACAGATGAAGCAATCAAGTTGCTCAATAAGCTGATTGAAATGGAATACAACAATGCAGGTATTTATTCTACTTTGGCAACTGTTTATAAAAGCCAGGGAGATATGGAAGCGGCCAAAGCTACTTTAGCCAAAGGCACTGAACGTTATCCCGAAAATGTAGGGCTGATCATTGATGAACTCAATATTATGCTTGCAGAGGGCAAAGAAGGTGAGTCTATTGAAAAGCTTCAAAAAGCAATTAAGCTCGATCCAGAAAATGTTTCATTGTATTTGGTACTGGGAACGGCTTATGACAAAATAGGCGATTCAGAAAAAGCCAAAGAAACTTATGAAAAAGCCATTGAAGTGAATCCTGAGTCCTATGAAGCCTATAACAACCTTGCAGCTTATTATATCAACAAAGGTGCAGAAGTCCATGAAGAACTCAATAAAAAAATGAATGAACTCTCTGATGCAAAATACAAAGAAATGACCAAACAGGTTGATGATTTGTACAGCGAAGCACTGCCTTATTTAGAAAAAGCACATAAAATTCAGCCAGATGATATGAAAATCATGGACAGCCTGAAGAAAATTTATGCGAAACTGGGCATGTATGATACTGAAGAATACAAAGTACTCAAGAAAAAAATGGATGCTGCAAAGTAATCCACTGAATTTTGAATTTTATAAAAACCGCTTTGCTATTTGTGAAGCGGTTTTTTTGTGAGTTATTGAAAAGGTGATTTGCAATAAATAATTTCCTAGCTCTGGTTAATAATCCCAATCAAAGTAACTTACTTTCAATCACTGTTTTACTCTGCAAAGTTCTGTGCACAGGGCATTTAATGGCTATTTCCAGCAATCTATTTCTTTGAGCCTCATCTAAATCACCTTTGATTTCAATGTTTCGGGTAATGATATCAATCTTCTGTTCGCTTTCAGAATCGTCTTTGGGATAGTCCTTTTTATGGTCCAGGTGCACCACGACCTTTTGCAAATCCCATTTTTTTCTATTGGCATACATGCGCAAAGTCATGGCTGTGCAGGCACCTAGTCCGGATGATACAAAATCGTATGGCGAAGGACCAAAACCATTTCCGCCCACATCCTCGGGCTCATCGGCCGTCATGCGGTGTTTTCCTGCAATAATATTAGATGTGAAACCTTCATTGCCCAAACTTACGGCTACCTGATGTTTGCTGGTAAAAGTCTCAGGCTCTGGAATTTCCAAATAGCGCTCCGCCCAACCTGCAATTACCTTTCCGGTATAGCTCGAATCTTTTTTATTGCTGAGAAGATGGTCTGCGCCATCCAGTGAGATAAAACTTTTGGGGTGGTGTGCCATTTCATAGAGTTCCTGGGCATTTTCAATTCCAACAATACTGTCCTGCGGTGAATGCAATACAATCAATGCTTTGCGCAATTTTTTTAGTACGCTTTTCATATTTTTGGAATCAATATCATCTAAAAAATGCTCTGAGATATTGAATGGACGACCTCCGATATTAACTTCTGTTTTGCCTTTTTTTCTGATTTTATCAATATCATCTTTCAAAAGGTTTTTTACATGTGCAGGAGAGGAAGGAGCTGCAACAGTGGCAACTGCTTTTACTGAATCAATTTTATGCGCTGCAAAAATAACTGCTGTGCCACCCAGAGAATGCCCAATCAATAAACTTGGTGCTTCATATTCTTTTTCTAAAAATTCTGCAGCAGACTCCAGGTCGGAAATATTGGAGGTGAAATTGGTTTCTGAAAAATCGCCTTCGCTTTGCCCCAGTCCCGTAAAATCAAAAAGCAATACGCCAAAGCCGCTTTCGTTCAGCGATTGGGTAATATTCTTTACTGCTTTAAAATTTTTATTGCATGTAAAACAATGCGCAAAAATAGCGTAGTTATGTGCCTTGCGGTTGTCCGGTAATTCCAGTTTTGCAGACAATTCCTGTCCTTCTGAATTTTTGAGTTTTATGTTTTTTAAACTCATGAATTATTTTTTATTATTTAAAGAAACCAATCGTGCTATTACTACTGCCGGAAACAAAATGCCAATGGTAGATAAAAATACCGATAGCATTCTTGCCGCCTGATTTGCGGGAACAATATCGCCTATGCCCAAAGTGGTTAAGCTTACAAAGCTGAAATAAATATAATCGGCAAAATCTTTATTGGAACCTGTAATATTCACATCTCCAATAAGTGAGTTTCCAAATAGCAAGTGAATCAATTCAAACAAAAAGGCACCTAAAAGTGCAATCAGAAAGTATACATTGACTGCTCCCAGTACTCGATTGAAATTAAATTCCTGGTTTCTAAAAAGCAATTTAAAGTTAATATATATAAATACCAGTGTGTTTAAACAGTAAATAATTCTTTCTGTGATCTTAAAATCATTTTCAAAACTGCTCATAGCCAGCATATTCATAAACAAGCCTGCTGTAAATAGAATTGTACTGATAAAGATCAATTTGATATTGGAAGCAGACCAAATGCCTACAAAAAAAATGATTAGAAACATAGTGTTTAGAAAATGATAACTGTGTTCTAAATTTTCTAGGGTAGTAGGTAGAATAAAGATGCAAAAAACCAGCATCGCTAAAAGAGAAATAAAACTGATGTCTTGTAGCCAATATGACCTGAATTTCCTTATAATTTTTTTCATCTGATTTTATCTCTATTTTCAAGATACAAATATTTCAAATTCAAAGATGTTTGATGAAAATCCAAAGTCAGAAATCTATTTTGGGTGACATTAATAATAAGCCCCTACTGTTTAGTTTAACCAATACTTCTGATTGATTTCCTTTAGGGTAGTTTTTGAAGTAAAAATCAAAGTCTGAATAATTAGCGCAACAATAATGAGTAATGCATTTTCAAACTGGGAGCTGCTGGAACTCCCCAACAATACAGCTTTAGATGCCTCATTAATATTTCTGCCTTCGTTTACTTGTATATCGGAAAGTCCGGAAAGTAGGTGTTGCGCTTTATTAATATTCTGTTGAATAGCTATTTGAGTTGCTGTAAATTTTGCGGGTTTTTCTGCAAAAGCAATTAACTCTTGTTTTTCAAGATTGATACGATGAATGGTTTCTTTTAAATTCTTAAACAGTCGGGCTTCCTTTTTTGTGAGCTTGGTTTGTTCGTATGCCGTTAAAAGGTTTGCAATATTATTTTGGATAAAAAGCAGGCTGTCATTTGTGTGCAGGGGTATTTTAAAATGTTTTGCATTTCCCAGCAATTGGGCTTTTTTATGCAGGTTTTCCGACAAGTGAAAAATATAGCTTTCAACCATAAGCCTGTCTTCATACATAGAAGTGAAAGAGGCCTCTAATTTTTTCATGCTATTGCTTTCATTTAAATTGTTCCATAGAATAAGGCCTAATAAGACACTCAAGAGCAGAGCTGCAATAAGTTTATGTCTGACAATGTATATCCATTTCATAGTCTAAAATTTAACAAAATACTTTCATAATGAAATCAAATTTACTAAAGAAATCAAAGATTCATTTGTTAATAAAAAATGCTAAAAACTAACTTTGGTAATTATAGAAAACGCAAATCAACAAGAGATTATTCTTTGCTAAAATCCTGCAAGGCATATTTACTATCTTTGGTATGATTAACTTAGATTCTTGTTTTTAGATACTGCTCTAATTTATGAAGCAAAGTAAGATTAACGATTTTTTTTCTGCCATTGTCAACCGGCATCAGGAACTAAGCCGATACGCTATTATCGCTGCAGCTGTAGTTTTGATTTCCGCTTTTTTTCCAAAAAGTGGTTATTTCAAATACGACTATGAGTTGGGCAAACCCTGGAAGTATGAAAACCTTATAGCTCCTTTCAATTTTGGTATTCAGAAAAATGAAGAAGAGCTGAAAGCTGAAAAGGAACTTTTCTTAAAAGATCAGGCGCCATACTATCGCTTTGACGGAGATGTGTCGGAAAGAAGAAAAGAAATTTTTACAGAGCTGTACAAAAAAAGCAATACAGGATTTGGACAGATAAGTGATTCTGTTTTTCATCAGCGGAATGATACAGCAGTTAATTACTTTGGAGCATTGCGATTGCTAAATGACATATTTAGCAAGGGGATCATTCAATTGGCCTCGGAACACCGCGAATATTCAAAAGACAAAAACATCAACCTGTTGCTTGATGACAACAGGGCAGAACGGAAAAAATTATCTGATTTTTATACGGTACAAGAAGCTTATGAGAAATTGAACAAAAGCATTAAACAGAATAACTCCTTAAACCAGGATTTTCTAATGCCAATTCTCAAAAATGTAATTAGCCACAATGTTTTTTATGATGCTGAACTGACAAAGCGTTTTCAACAGGAAGCATTAGATGAAATATCCCTTACGCGTGGAATGATTCAGGAAGGAGAGATGATTATTTCCAAAGGAGCCATTGTAACACCTGCAAAAATACAGGTACTCAATTCATTTAAAAATGAGTATGAAAAAAGAGTGATCGGGCTGAAAAAAAGCCAGGTAGTGTTCTTTGGTAATATTTTGCTTGTAGCTATTATACTGATTGTGTTCACTTTCTTCCTGCGTATATTCTCAAATGATGTTTTTGAAAGTGTAAGAAAGTTACTTTTTATAATTTCTCTTATTGTACTGATGACTTTGGTGCTGAGCAAAGTAGTAGAAACCGATTTGCCAATAATATATGCCATCCCATTTTGTATAATTGCCATTGTATTGCGCACTTTCTTTGGTGCTCGGGTGGCATTTCATGCACATATCACTCTTGTTTTGCTCTCGTCATTTGTAGTACCACAGGGTGTTGAGTTTTTGTTTTTACAAACTATAGCCGGCATGGTGGCAATTTACACCAGTATTAAGGCGCACTATTGGTCTCAGTTTTTCCTGTCAAACGGCTTTATTTTACTGGCTTATTTCTCTGCCTATTTTGCAATCACAATTGTGCAGGAGGGGAGTTTTGACAATTTTAATTATGCCAATTTTGGTTGGTTGGCACTTAATGTTTTGCTAACGCTATTGGCCTATCCGCTTATTCCGGTATTTGAAAAATTGTTTGGCTTTGTTTCTGAAATTACCCTACTCGAATATTCCGATATTAACAAACCGCTGCTAAAGGAGCTTTCTCTGAAAGCACCGGGTAGCTTTAATCATTCGCTGCAGGTAGCCAATCTTGCAGAAGCTGCAGCTTCGGAAGTTGGGGCCAATAGTATGCTTGTTAAAATAGGCGCATTGTATCACGATATTGGAAAAATGTACCAGCCCTTATATTTTATAGAAAATCAACAGGGGGGCATTAATCCGCATGACGATCTGGAATTTGATGAAAGCGCAACGATTATCATTAATCATGTAAAAAAAGGTATAGAACGGGCTAAGAAAGAAAAATTACCGGATATGCTGATTGATTTTATTAGGACACATCACGGAACCACAAGGGTAGAATACTTTTATCGCTCTTTTATAAAAAGGTTTCCAGATAAGGAAGTTGCAGAAGGAGAATTTACATATCCCGGCCCTTTGCCATATTCTAAAGAAACAGCTATACTGATGATGGCAGATACTGTTGAAGCTGCTTCCAGAAGTCTGAAAAACCCAAGTAGTGAAGACATAGAAAATCTTGTGGACAAATTGATTCAATCCAAAATGGATCAGGATCAATTTATCAATTCAGACATCACATTTAAAGATATTACCCGCATAAAAAAAGTGCTTAAAAAAATGCTCAATAGCATTTATCATGTAAGGATAGCTTATCCGGAATAAATTACAGCTTTAACCAAACTGCCACATAGTAGCTGCCAATTGCTACGGCACAGGACAAAACAGTGCCCCAGATTATATCGATTGGAACAATGCCGAGTGGCCAATCCTTAATCACTGCGTGGTTGGTAAGCTCGTAAGTCATATAGGTAAAAAAACCAAAAAGCGCTCCATAAGAAGCTGCGTATTTAAGGCTTTGCTGACCAATTGCCGGGTATACTGCGAAAATCAATATGCCGAAAATAAAGAGCAGGTAGAAAATTATTGCCGAAAGCCAATTTACTTCAGGAGCCATCAGGTGGCCGAGGTACTTTTTGTAAACAGGTTGTCCAATGAATCCAAGCCAAAGAATATCAATGGCGAAAAAAATAAGAGCAGTCAGAAAGTAGTGAATTATATGTCCCATTATTGAGAGACAAATTTGAATTAAATGTGTTCAATACTTCTAAAGAAAAACTCAATAAAATTTTATTTATCGCAACAGTGTAACATTTCCTTTTACCATTTCCTGGAAGCCATTTGGACAAACCAATTCTGCATAGTAGGTGTAAACCCCAATTTGAGCAGCAGTATTGTTAAGCATTCCATCCCAGCCCTGATAAGAGCTATTGGTTTCAAACACCAGTTTGCCCCATCGATCAAATATTCTGAAGTGTTTGATTTCCAAAGGAGCATGGGATCGAAGGTAGAATTTATCATTAAATCCATCTTTGTTAGGAGTAAATGTATTGGGTACATAGACTTCATCTTTGCAGGTTGTGTATATTTTAACCATTACCGAGTCCATGCTTTTACAGCCATTCGGTTCAGTTGAAGTTACTAGATAGTGTTGTGTGTTGAAGGCTTCAAAGCTGATAGATGAGCACGAATCGCATATAAGCTCATTTTTTGTAAACCAGGCAAAAGTAGCATTCGAACTACCTTCCGCCTCAAGAGTGACGTCTTCACCACTTAACACTCTAATATTTTCCCCAGCTCTTACATGACTGGCATCTTGCACATATACATTGAAATTTGCTGTGTCTGGCCTACAATTTTCACTTTCTGCAATTAGCTTAAAGGTCACTGCTTCCTGTGGTGAAAGATGTAAAGTGTCCGCTCTGGAAAATATTCTTCCTCTACTATCATACCAGGTGTAATCTACTTCTTCTAATCCGTTGGAATCGGCAGGTGCACCTATACTTATTTCTTCACCTCGGCAGACACTAAGATCTGTTTGTTTTCGAATACCTACACTATCAACTAAACTTAAACGAATGGAATCTTTAACAGTACAGCTGTCAATAGAAGTTACTGTAACAATATATGTTTCTTCTTTTACAACATTTTCTGCTGTAGGCTGCATTATTGAAGGATTATTAAGATTATAAGATGGACTCCAGGAATAAGTTACATTAGTTGTGCTTATCAATGGGAGCTTTACATCAGAACCTTCGCAAAACACAGTTTGATCGCGCAAAGTGGTTCTCGGCAATTCATGTACATTTATATCGAGTGTATCAATATAGGCGCATTGGTTGGTATCTACAGATAATAAATATATTCTCCTGAAAGTGTCAGGCATGGTCATCAAATTGCCTTCATTGGTTCTGTAAAGACCTTGTTGAGGCAACCAAAATGTGCTCAAGTTTTCATTGGGAAGAGTGACAATAGTGGTATCTCCTGGACATGCTGTGAAATTATCACTGAAAGACCTTTCCGGAGCTTTGTGCACAGTAATATCAATAGAATCAATTGTAACACATCCGAACTGATTGGTAGTTTCCAGATAAAACCTGGTGTTATCAGTAAGTGTCACCTGAATGGTTTGTTGGTCTGCATTTGAGATCAAGGAATCAGGAGACCACTGGTAACCCGGATGTCCCGGTTCAGCCTCAAGTGTTAATTCCACACTTTCACAGGCTTCTGATGATTGTGCATTGATTCCTCCCGGAGTAGGATTAATAACTACATTGAGTGTATCAAAACCAATACATCCGTGAACATTGGCAACCTCTACTATATAAGTGCCGGTAGATTGTGGCACTGATTGTGGTGACTGACAATTGGTACAGCTTAGACTATCGCCTCGGTGCCAGGTATAGGTATCCCAGATTCCAGCATCAAGTGGGAGTGTGGCTCCCAGGCATAAACTGGTGTCGGGCCCCAGGTTGGGGTTGGGGGTTGGTGAAAGATCTATCTGTACCCATTCGGTTGTAATACAGCCAAAGGAACTGTATCCTGTGATTGAATGAATTGTAGTTTCGGTAGGTGTTGTAACATAACTGGCAGCGGTAACGCTGTCCATTTCCCAGAGATAGTCGGAAGCTCCACTTGCCCACAATTCTACAGATGCACCAGGGCAGACCAATGTATCATTACTGTGGCTTAATACCGGTTGCGGATGAATGGTCAGTTCTATTTCTGAAGTGTCAATACAGCCCATGCTTGTGTGGGTAATCAGTTGAACAGTCTTAATACCACTTGTATCAAAGGCAACATGCGCAACAGGGCCTTTTAAGGTTTCTTCGCCATTCACATCCCAGGTCCAGCTTGTTATTGCTGTATCATTTTGTGAAGCAGCTTCCAGTATGATCAATTCATATACACAGGCACCACTGTCTGATTGAGCCAAATCAATGGTCATTTCATTGATGGTATGGCTTCCTGTAATTTCACAATTATTGGCATCGCTAACAATAAGGTTATATGTACCCTGCGCAAGATTGCTGTTCAACGAATCTGTACTGCCATTGTCCCAGGAGTAGCTATAAGGTCGTGTTCCTCCCGACAATTCAGGATAGGCTTGTCCGTCTGTCATTCCCGGACAAAGCAAATGAGTTCCATCCATACTGATTTGCAGCGAATCGGGTTGTGTGATTTCTATACTATCGGATATTTCACAATTCATCTGGTCGCTTACTGTAAATGAATACCAGCCTGCACTCAATGCTAAAACTGAATCATTTGTACCGGCAATATTCCATTGGTAACTGTAAGCAGGAGTCCCACCTGAAACATCCAGGCTGATATTTCCGTCATTCGCTTCATAGCATGAAATATCTGTTTTTGAAATACTGAGTGATAAGCTGTCCGGTTGGAAAAGCTCAATATTGGCAATGATATTACAACCATTGGTATCTGTTAGGGTAACGGAGTATATTCCGGCTGTTAAATCCTGCAGGTTTTGGGAATTGCTGCCGTTTGACCATTGGAAAGCATAAGGAGTGGTTCCTCCCTGGGCTGTGACAGTAATTGTCCCGTCATTTCCTCCATAACAGCTTATATCTGTGGCACTAAGTGAAATGATAAGGCTATCGGGCTGGGTGATGCTTGTATCTGCAATAAAGATACAGCCGTGATCATCAGTAATTGTTAATGAGTAATTTCCTTCTGTCAAGCCCTGTATCGAATCCTGTGTGCTTCCTGTTGACCACTGGTATTGGTAAGGAGGGGTTCCACCTGTAACAGCAGGATTAAGTTCACCATCAGATCCGTTGTAACAACTTACATTGCTTAAATTCCATACTATAGTAAATGAATCCGGTTGAATCAGCTCTATTCCTGTTTCATTGATACAGTTGTTGTCATCGGTAATGGTGATATCATAAACTCCTGCGCTTAAATTACTTTCAATAGTACTGGTATTGCCCGAAGACCACAGGAAAGTATAAGGTGGAGTACCGCCTGAAGCAGAAACTTCTATAGAACCATCGCTGTCGCCAAAACAGGTGATATTTTCAAATATTACAGTGTCCAAAAGAGTAGGAGCTTCAATTAAAGTGTAATCCTCAATAACCTGGCATCCTGAAGGGTCAGTCACAGTTAATGAATAATCATCTGCAATAAGACTATCAATAGAATTTACATTTGTTGCTCCATTTGACCATTCGTAGGTGTATGGAACAAAACCTCCACTTACACTCACGCTGATTTCTCCATCGGAAAAGCCTTTGCATGAGATGTCCCTGAGATTTTCCTGTACAATTATCGGATTGGGTTCATCTACATAAGCTGAATCTTCAATTTCACAACCGTAGGCATCACTTACTGTAAGTGAATGATAACCTGCTGCCAGGTTAGCAATATCTGAAGTAGCGGCACCATTTGACCATTGATAGCTGTATGGAGGAATACCTCCGTTCACAGTTGATTGAAGCGAACCGCTTGAGTCACCTCCACATTGTAAGTCTTGGGGAAACAGTGACATTGTCATTGGGTCTGGCTCTAATATTTCCGCACTGTCGGTAGCTGTACAACCAATAGAATCAGTGACTTCCACAATGTGTGTGCCCGCTGCCAGTCCACTCGCATCTTCACTTGTTTGACCATTTGTCCACAAATAAGTATAAGGTGCTATTCCCAGTGATGTACTTGTCTGCATGGCTCCGTCATTGGCTCCGTTGCATGTGATGTGAGATACATTGTCAATTACAATTTCGGGCGGATTGCTGAATTGAATTATTTTAGTATCTGAAACTGAAGGACAAGCCCTGTTTGTCATTGTAGTGAGTGTCAAAACCAAATTGTTATCCGAAATTTCCTGTGCCGTAGGAGAATAACTATTGTTCATAACCGAATCTCCAAACGCCCAGCTTCCGTTTCCTCCAGACCAATATGCTCCGGGAGCATTCTGATAAGTCCCGTTTAATTCAATTTCAATTGCTGAAGTTTGCGAACAAAGCAAAGTATCTGGGCCGGCATCTACAGTTGCAGGTTGCTCCGGTATCAATCGGATTTCCTGAATATCTGCCGGGCAATTTGGATACAGGTCATCCCTTATTTCCAGGGTGTAGACTCCGGGTTGGTTTGCAAAGTAAGAATCTGCACTTGAAAGTAAATTTCCATTGCTGTCGAACCAGTAATAATCTAAATTTCCAAACCCGCCATATGCATTGGCATGGATTGTAGTACCTCCATCGGTGATACAGTAGTAAACCGTGTCTTGTGGAGGCACTTGCAATTCAGGAAAAACACTGACTTCCACTGTATCGCAAACCCATTTCATATTGTCACAAATAGAGTCGCTTACATAACCGCAAACCTGGTAATTGAGAACATCCGGTGTTCCATCTACAGGTGAAAAACTGGTATTGGAACATCCCGTGGTACATGATAACAAAGAATCCCAAACCACAGTATCACCCGTTACATCATTCCATTGGATAGAGGATTCAATGAATCCACTGATTGTTATGTCGGTGGTACAACCTATTCTTACCGAATCCTTAGGCACAGCATAGGCAGCCTCAAGCGATTGGATAAAATATCGATTGGGGTTGTTTCCCGGTTTACAAAAAGTAAGGGTGTGAGGGCCGGGGCCTGAAAGACAAATAAAATTTCCCACGGGAACCAGTGGCCCGCAATTGATTTGATAATACATAGCCCCCTGTGGTACAGCTCCTGAATACAGGTCAAACATAATCCCCACTGCGGCCTGGTCAAGGGTGATCTCAAATTCAATACACCTGTCAGGGAAATTAGTATTACAACAATTGCCTTTTCTGCTGTCCTGGGGAGAAATGTAAGTTCCGTTGGGGTCGCCATCAAGGTTGATCACATAAAATGGAGTAGTTGGATCACAATTACCGCTTTGTGCCATTGAATCAAAAGAGAATAAAAGCAGAAAAGGCAGCAGGAATAAGTACTTAAACCTGGCAACCTTCCATAATTCGCGGTATGTAATTATAGTATTCATAACAATAGCTTATAAATTACCTACCGTGTTTTACGCATCGGGTTGTGAGAAGTTGCTGAATAAACGTTAATTCTCAACTGCTATACGCTTTAGAAGCAGCATAGTTGGGGGTTATTATGCCGGATTTATTTGTAAGGGGTTGGTGCAGCTTTGGAGATGCAATGCTTTTTTGAATGCTTATTTTTGGGTTTTGAATAAACTTTACTGATTTCCAGACATGTCCAAATTCAAGTATTATATAGCATACAAACCTTTCAATTGCGTTACCCAATTCACGCCTGCTTTTCAGTCCGATAAATCTACACTCAAGGATTTTTTCAATGTAGAGAAAGACGTATATCCCATTGGTCGATTGGATGCAGATAGTGAGGGGCTGCTTTTGTTGAGCAATGACAAGGCATTGAATTTCAAATTCTTAAATCCAGAAAATGAACATGCTCGAACTTACTGGGCACAGGTAGAGGGACAAATCGACCAAAAAGCGATCAGTGCCCTGGAAAAAGGGCCCGTCATCCGAATCAATAAGAAGGATTATAAATGCAAAGCTAGTAAAGCAAGAATTATTGAGACCCCGCAGGTTCCTGAGCGCAATCCTCCGGTTCGATTCCGCAAAAACATTCCCACTTCATGGATTGAAATTACATTGACAGAAGGCAAAAACCGGCAGGTGCGGAAAATGTGCGCTGCCGTGGGATTTCCCTGTCTGCGCTTGATTCGGGTAAGTATGGAAAATTTGAAATTGCCAAAAATGGAGCCTGGGAAGATTTGGCCACTAGAACATAGTAACTTGTATCAAAAATTAGGAGTAGAGCATGGAAGGCTATAGTTATAAGGCTGATATATGTGCTGATACAGTCTATATTAGACTACTTTAATTTCATTATTAAGCATTCGAATATTAAAATTTACCTGAGCTTCCAATGCTTTGAATATTTTTAAAATAGTTTCAAGTGTAATGTTTCCGGTGTTGTTCTCCAATCTTGATATTTGAGATTTCTTCACGCCAATTAATTTACCGAGTTGTTCCTGGGTAAGGCTTCTTTGTTTTCTGGCTTGTTGGATCATATCACCTATAAGCTCGAGCTTGAGTTCAAACTCATATTGATCTCTTTCAGGAGTTCCTTTTTTGCCAATTAATTTATCTTCAGCTTCTTTTAATGTGTATTTTTTCATCTTTACTTATTTTTAAAAAATAGTTGGCGAATGCTTTCTGCGCGATTTATTTCTTTTTTATCCACTTTGCTGGTTTTCTTTATAAAACCATGAGTTGCTAATACCCATGTGTTTTTATTATCGGATTTGTCCCAAAAAGCAAGTAGGCGATATTGGACTCCCGCGTAAAGTGTTCTGAACTCCCAAATTTCTCCCTCTAACTTTTTGAAGAATTTTGGATCAGTTTGATATTTAGCTCTGTTCAAATTCTTAAACACTTTCTTCCTCGCTTTTAAATCTATTTTTGAGAGAAATTCAAATGCTTCTTCCAACAACTCTATTTCAAACTTTGGATGCATTGTATTTACAAATCTTAATACAACTTGAAATTACTAAAAGTTTCGTTTAATGTAAACTTTTGTTTCAAAAATAAGGAGTTTATTAATTTGCTCATAAAAAACTTACTCCGCTTCAGCTTATCACATTTTCACTTAAATTTGCCCTTTCAAAACCAATTCCTTGCGCTTAACAAAACTTGAAATCAAGGGCTTTAAAAGCTTTGCCGATAAAACAACCATCAACTTTAACCAGAACATTACTGGAGTTGTAGGTCCCAATGGCAGTGGTAAATCCAATGTGGTGGATGCCATGCGTTGGGTATTGGGCGAACAGCGCAGCAGCCAATTGCGCTCGGAGAAAATGGACAACCTGATTTTCAATGGCTCCAAAATGCGCAAATCAGCAGGATTGGCAGAGGTTTCCCTGAGTTTTGAAAACACCAAAAACATCATTGCCACAGAATTTAAGGAAGTAACCGTAACCCGAAAATTGTTCCGCACGGGCGACAGTGAATATCGCATCAATGATGTGCCCTGCCGATTGAAAGACATCAGCAACTTATTTCTCGATACCGGTATCAGCAGCGATTCCTATGCCATTATTGAGCTGAAAATGATCGATGAAATCCTGCATGACAGGGACAATTCACGCAGGAAATTATTCGAGCAGGCTGCGGGGGTTTCTAAGTACAAGCAGCGCAAAAAAGAAACACTGGCAAAGCTGAAAGCCACCGATCAGGATTTGGATAGGGTAGAGGATCTGCTTTTTGAAATTAGCAATAATCTTAAAACACTGGAATCGCAAGCCAGAAAGGCTATGCGCTACAATAAGATAAAGGAAGAATACAAGGAGCTGAGTCTGGAATTGGCCAAAATGCAAATTTCCGAATTGGTAAAATCTTTCAAAACCTTAAAAAAACAACTCGAGGAACAAGAGGATTTAAAAAAGCAACAAGCAACAGTAATTGATACGTTGGAAGCGGCCATTGAAAAGCAAAAAGTGGAAGTGCTGGAAGCCGAGAAAAATTTATCCGATCGGCAAAAGACCATAAACAGTACTATTCAGGAAATCAATCGGCAAGAAAACGATAAGAATTTAGCCACAGAAAAAATACGATTTAACAAAGAGCGCATTGAGAAAATCAAATTGCAATTGGCCGATCAGGAGCGGAAATTCAAGGAAATTGAAACGCAATTGGCAGATGCGTTGATCAAATTGGAAAAACAGCAAAAAGGCATCAGCGAGGAGTCCGACAAAAAAGAAAAGCTGGAAAAGGAGCTCAATCAAATCAAGCAGGAAAACGAAGCCTTGCAGAAAGAGCTGAACGATAAGCAAATTCAGCGTCAGACATTGGAAAAGACCATCTCCGGCATGGAAAAAAATGCTGCGGTAAACAGCAACCAAATGCAGAATTTGGAAAAAACCATAGCGCAAAACAAGGAGGAACACGAAAAGCGCAAGGATCAGCTTTCTAAATTGAATGAAGAAAAAAAGCAACTGAGTAAAGAGCGCAAGCTCAAGAAAGAGGAGATTGAGCAATTGGAAGCATCTGAGGAAAAATTGCAAAAAAACATTGAGGCACAATTGCAATATATTGAGCAAAGCAAGGAAAAACTGAACAAGGAAAACCGCAGCCTCGATTCAAAACAAAACGAATACAAGCTCAACAAAAGCCTGATTGACAATTTGGAGGGATTTCCAGAATCGACCAAGTTTCTCAAAAAAAATGTAGAAGGCTTAAAGGAAGCACCGCTGCTTTCCGACATTATTTATTGCGACAAGGAATACCGCGCCAGTATTGAAAATTACCTGGAGCCCTTTCTCAATTTTTTTATTGTAAATGATTTGGAACTGGCGAATAAGGCCATCGATTTATTGAGCGACAGTTCCATTGGCAGGGCCAATTTCTTTTTGCTCAGCGAATTCGATTATTTCGAGGCGCGTCCACCATTGATCATGAGTGGATTGATGCCCGCAACGGAAATTATTGAAGTGGATGCGGAATACAAAAAACTGGTCGCTTTTCTCCTGGACCACGTTTATATTGTCACCGAAAAGGATTTTTCTGCCAGCGATATTCATCTCAAAAGCAATCCGAATAAGGATAAATCGCTCAGCATTATTTCAAAGACAGGAAAGTATATCCGTAGCGATTACGCTATTTCCGGAGGAGCTGTCGGGCTTTTTGAGGGAATGCGTTTGGGGCGAACCAAAAATCTGGAAAAGCTGAAAGAGGAAATCGATGAGCTGGAAATCAAGCGCAAGGACAGCAGCAAAAAAATCAAGGAATTGGAGCTTTCCATTGCCGGATTGAAAAAGACATCGCGCAAGCAATTCATCCACATTGCAGAGCAGCAGCTCAATACATTCGATAGGCAAATCGCCTCTATTGATGCCAAAATTGAAAATTTCACGGCATTTGTAAATGACAGTCAGCAAAAGACAAAGGAAGTGGAGGAGCGCATTCGCGAAATGACGGGAAATGTGAAAGATGCGCAAAAGCAGCTCAAATTGTTAAATGGCGAAAAAGAAAAAGCCGATGCGGAATATGAAAAAGTGCGGGCGAAATATGCGGAGGTCAATCAGTCGCTGATGCAACAATCCAACCGATTTAATGAGCAGAATATCCAGTTTCATCAACAGGCTAATTATTTGAAAAACCTGGAGCAAGAAATTTCCTTCTTAAAAAAGCAAAAGCAGGAACAACAGGAAACTGAAAAAAAACAATTGGCAGATAATGCCAATAGCAAAACCGAAATAGAAGCGGCCGAACTTCAAATTGAAAAGCTGAATGCCTCGCTTCAAAAATTATACGCAGAAAAAGAGCAATCCAATACTGCGCTGTCCGTGGCTGAAACTGCCTATTACAAGCAAAAAGGCAATATAAATGAGGCGGAGGAAAAGCTGCGAAAGGAAAACAAGACCCGACAGCAAACCGAGCAATTGCTAACGGATTTGAAAGACAAACTCAATGAAGTGAAACTGGAAATCAATTCGCTGAAAGAGCGACTTTCCGTTGAGTTCAATATTCAAATCAATGACATTATAGATCAGGAGGCTGACGGAAGTACAACGGAAGAAGAGCTGCGTGAAAAAGTGGAAAAGCTTAAAAGCCGCCTGATGAATTATGGTGAGGTCAACCCCATGGCGGTAGAGGCTTATGAGGAAATGAAGGAGCGTTTTGAGTTTATCACCGGGCAAAAAGAGGATTTGACCAAGGCCAAGGCTTCTTTGGAAAATACCATGAAGGAAATTGAGGATACGGCACAGGAAAAGTTTTTGGAAGCATTTGAGCAAGTGCGGCAAAATTTCCAGAAAGTATTCCGCTCACTTTTTCAGGAAGAAGACGATTGTGATTTGACACTCACAGATCCCGATTATCCGCTGGATTCTAAAATTGATATTTTGGCAAAACCTAAGGGCAAACGACCACAGGTAATCGATCAGTTATCGGGAGGGGAGAAGTCGCTTACAGCGCTGGCCATTCTATTTTCGCTTTATTTGCTAAAACCTGCGCCATTTTGCATTCTCGATGAAGTGGATGCTCCCTTGGACGATGCCAATATTGGCAAATTCAACGACATCATTACGGATTTTTCCAAAAATTCCCAGTTCATATTGGTCACCCACAACAAACAGACCATGGCAGCCGTGGATGTTATCTATGGCGTTACCATGATAGAATCTGGTGTGTCGCGAGTAGTTCCGGTAGATTTCAGGGCTTTGAAGCATGTTTCTTAGTAACCTGAATTCGGAAATTATTTATTGCTCAGAATGCCAGAAAACAGCGAGATTCGACTGGGAATAATTTGTAAACCATATGTTTTTTGCTGCAATCTTCAATGGAATTACATTTCCATTAAAATAACAAAATCCCAGATTTGTTTAAAACAATTGTCGACAATTTATTTGAAAAGCTTAATTCCTGAAGGAAGAAAGCAATTTTTTTAAATTTATTCCCCAGTCCACTTTGGCTCCCTTTTTTCCATAAATGCCTGAAGTCCTTCGCCTGCATCTTTGGTTTGTAATATCTCCTGCAACATATTCAGCAAATAGCCGTGCTGTTTTTCAGAATTGATTTCCTTCATTTCGTGCCAGGCTTTCAGTCCCAATCGAATGGCAGAAGGAGAAAAGGTTTTGAGCTCTTCTACCAATTCATTGACATCATTGTCTAGACAATCTTTGTTACTGACTTGCGTAACCAGGTTGAGTTCCTTTGCTTTTTCAGCACCAATCGTTTTACCGCGCATACAATAATCCAGCAATTCCCGCTCGTTCATCAAGGGTGCCAGGCTCGCCATTACTTGCATGGGCCAGATACCACGCCTGACTTCCGGCAGACTGAAAAGAGCCTGTTCTGCTGCTAAAACATGCGTACAACCACAGATCAACAAATGTCCTCCGGCATATACATTGGCGTGGACTTTGGCAATACAGGGCTTGTTCAATTGCTTGAAAGCATCACCTAAAACGGGCATTTCTTCTGTTTCTGGAATTGTGGAATCGTCTTCTGTAGTTTGTCCGGCAAATGCCTTTAAATCCGCTCCTGCGGTATATATATCGCCATTGGCTTGAAGTACCACCACCCAAATATATTTATTGTATTTGGCATGATTCAGCGCAAAAACAATTTCCCGCATAAACTGCGGATTCATAGCGTTTTTCTTCTTTGGTCGATTGAGCGTAAGTGTCAATACATGGTCTTTGGTTTCGACCAATAAATAATGAAATTTTTCTTTTGATAGGTCTTTTACTTGTTCTTCTTTGTATGCAGTCATTTGCTTAGGTTTTTTATTTTGAGCTTTTTGGTGAAAATTTGGGATTAATCTTTGAATATTTTCTCTCTTCATTTTGGCTTGAACCAAAACGAAGCAAAAGTTCAAGGCTGACAAAAAAATAAAAACCTGTACTTTACAAAAGCTAAGTTCGGCCGGGTGATCTCCTCAATCCTTCGGAGCCCTGCCTATGCCGGTCAGGCAGGTTCCCGGTCTCACTAAGCTTTTGCTTTGAACAGAACTTTATTTTTTTGAATGCCTATCCTACAATAATTTGACTATTTCCTTTAACATCTTATTCATATTAGTTTAATAATACTGTGTGGTTTATTCTTTTACATCCAATTTTAGCAAAGCACTATCCGCCTCAATGAAATCCCCTGCTTTTACATAAATTTCGGAAACGGTACCGTCTTCCTGGGCTTCTATGGTGTTTTCCATTTTCATGGATACCAGCACCAGCAAAGGTGAACCTGCTTTGATCTTGTCGCCTTTCTTTACCAGTACTTTCGTGATTTCCCCAGGCATGGGCGCCAGATAGCTTCCGGGGATTTTTTCTTGCTCTATTTGTGGGAATCTGCTCACACGCTCTATTTTCAGCACTTGCATTTTAGGGTTGCTGATGAAAATATGCGTGGCATTTGAATTTAAGCGGAATTTGTATCGAACACCATCATAAGTAAAAGCGCAGATTTTTTTATCGAACACCAAATTTTCCAATAGATATTCAGAATCATTGACTCGATAATCGAGATTTGAATCTTCAGAGGTCTTACTTGAAATATTAATTTCATTTTTATCATAAATGTTTTGTGGGCTTGCTCCTAGGTAGTTTACATGCGCATAAAAGCCATTTTTTCGGACTTCATAAGCAATTTCAACTTCCTTTTCATTGAGCTTGAAAGCTTCTTTTTGCAGACTGTATTTCACATTGCGCCAACCGGATTTTACTCCGCTGAAGTTTGTTCTGCGCACTTTTCTGTAATTCCATCTATAAGCTGCGGCACTTAAAAGCCCGAGGTTTTGCAATAGTTGATTTTCAGCGGGAGCAAACAATTCTTTATTGTCTTGTAAAAAATGGGTGTAAATATCCCCGGCTACAAATGCTTTGTGCTGCATGATTTTTTGGAGAAAATACTTGTTGTTTTCCGGACCAACTATTTGTGCATTTGCCAGGGCATAATGCATTTTTCGGATGGCTTCCGTTCTGTCCTTGCCATGTGTAACGACTTTTGCAATCATGGGGTCGTAAAAAACATCTATTTTATTGCCGGCCCGCACGCCATTGTCCAAGCGCAACCCTTCCATTTCGGGAAATTCAAAAGCCAAAATTTTTCCCGTTGCAGGAGCGAAATCCTTGTAAGGGTTTTCCGCATAAATCCTACATTCAAGGGCGTGGCCGTTCAAGCCAATATCCGATTGTTTTAGATCGAGCTTTTGTCCTTCGGCAATTCGGATTTGCAATTCCACCAAATCCAGACCTGTAATGGCTTCGGTTACAGGGTGCTCCACTTGCAATCTTGTATTGACTTCCAGAAAATAAAAACCGCCCTTTTCATCAAAAATAAATTCTACGGTTCCCGCATTTTGATAATTCAATTGCTTGGCCAATTTTAGGGCCGCATTGCAAATTGCATTCCTGGATTTCTCATCCAAGGCAGGCGAGGGACTTTCCTCTATGATCTTTTGGTAGCGCCTTTGTACCGAGCAATCCCGTTCGTTTAAGTGGATGATATTCTTGTGCTGATCTCCTAAAATTTGCACTTCAATATGCCTTACTTTTTCAAAGTATTTCTCCAATAGGATTTTATCGTCCCCAAATGCGTTTTTGGCTTCGCTTTTTGCCGCTGCCAATTCTTTTTCCAGATTTTTTTCTTCATGGACAATGCGCATTCCTTTTCCACCACCTCCAGCAGACGCTTTCAGCAATACGGGAAATCCTATTTTCTTGGCTTCCGATTTCAACTTTTTGGCATCCTGTTCTTTTCCATCATAGCCGGGAACAACAGGTACATTGGCTTTCTGCGCAATCAAACGGGCTTTTTTCTTGTCGCCCATTTCATCAATCACATCGGCTTGAGGGCCAATGAAAATGATTTTTGCTTTTTTACAAGCCTTAGCAAATCCAGCATTTTCAGATAAAAAACCATAACCGGGATGGATGGCATCACAATTGAATTTCTGCGCTATTTCAATCAGCTTTTTTCCGTTCAAATAGGTTTCCGCTAATTGATTGCCACCAAGCGCAACAGCCTTATCGCAATATTTCACAAAAGGCATTTTGGCATCTGCATTGGAATATACGGCCAATGTTTCCACTCCTATTTTTCTACATGTTTTTGCTATGCGCAGGGCAATTTCACCCCTGTTGGCTATTAATATTTTTTGAATCATCTTTTAACCTTAATCAGATTTAGTTTCTCAAAGCACGTTTCGAGAAATATTAAATAAAATTCCGCTAAATTCCTCGTAAACTTGCCTGCCCAAAAAGGCTGGCTTGCCCCGAGGATTTTCATTAGTAGGGGCGCACGGCCGTGCGCCCCTACTAATGAAAAATTCACATTCTGAAAACTCCATACTTCCCTTCACTGTTAAATCCTGCCTGATGAATGACCTCTAGGCATATGCCCAAAACATCCCGGGTATCCCTGGGGTCGATAACAGCATCGTCCCACAATTGTGAGCTGGAATAAAGGGCGTTGGATTTTTTCTCTACCTCCCCGATCATATATTCAGCCATTTGCTTGCCTTGCTCCTCATCATAGGGAATTCCGGCTTTCTTGGCAGCTTGCTTTTGAATGATTTCCATTACCCCCGCCAATTGCTCAGAACCCATTACGGCAATGCGCGAATTGGGCCAACTGAACAAAAATCGGGGTTGATAGGCACGCCCGTTCATGGCATAATTGCCCGCCCCGAAAGATGCCCCGATCATAATGGTGATGGCCGGAACTTCGCTATTGGAAACGGCATTGATCAATTTTGCTCCGTGCTTGATAATCCCCCCTTCCTCGTATTTTTTTCCAACCATAAATCCAGTGATATTCTGTAGGAAAAGCAAGGGTGTATTGTTTTTATTGCACAATTGAATGAACTGCGCACCCTTATTGGCCGATTCAGAAAACAGCACGCCATTATTTCCCAAAATCCCGATTTTGTAGCCGTGGATATAAGCAAATCCACAAACCAAGGTACTTCCATATTCTGGCTTAAACTCTGAAAATTCGGAAGCATCGGTTAGCCGGGCAATGATTTCCCGACAGTCAAAAGGTATTTTCACATCAGCGGAGGCTATGCCCAACAGTTCATCTGTATTAAATTTTGGATTTCTGTTTTTTCTGGCTTTTTGAATAGCAATGGGTCTCTCGATGAAAGAAAGAATTTCCCTGGCCAAGCGAATGCCATCTCTTTCATCATTTGCCAAATAATCGGAAACACCTGAAATTTTGCTGTGCATCTCGGCACCGCCCAGACTTTCTTCATCGGTAACTTCATTGGTGGCCATTTTTACCAAAGGCGGTCCGGCCAGAAACACCTTGGCTTGTTTTTTTACCATTACCGTATAATCCGACATGCCGGGGATATAGGCTCCACCTGCCGTGCTGTTTCCAAAAACCACACTTATGGTAGTTAGGCCTTCTTTCGATCTTCTAGTGATTTCTCGAAAGGTCGTTCCCCCGTAATTGAATATTTTCTCCTGTTCGGGCAAATTGGCTCCCGCAGATTCTACCAAATTTATCATGGGAAGCTTATTTTCATAAGCTATCTCACCAATTCTAAGGCTCTTTTGCAAAGTGGCATAATCTATTGCCCCACCTTTTTTAGTTCCGATATTGGCACTGATCATACAGATTTTACCGCTCACCAATCCAATGCCACAAACGATGGTTCCACCTGCCCCAAATCCTCCCATGCCCTTTCCGGCCAGTGGCAGCAATTCTAAAAATGGGCTGTCTTGATCCAATAACAGTTCTACTCGTTCTCGAGCCGTGAATTTTCCGCTTTCATGTGCTCGATCAATGTGTTTGTCCTTGCCTTGATCTAAACTTTCTTGAAGTTGTGTATCGAGTTGATCGATCAAAGCCTTCATTTTGGCGTAATTCTCCTGGTAGGATTGGCTTTCTTTTTGGACTTTACTTACTAAAGCTTGCATAGTATTTAAATAGATTTAAGAGCTTCTAAAATATACATTTAGATTGGATTGGACATAAAAAAACCCCATCCAAATGGACGGGGTTTAAAATTTATTTGAATCGAAAATTACTATTTAGTAACCTGCAATTTATTGATCAAAGTATTTTCCTCAGTAATTACTTGCAACAAGTAAACACCTTCAGATACATTGTTTAAATCTAAGTTGTAAACTGAATTACCGGCAATTTTATCTTGGCGGAAAATCGTTTTTCCAGTCAAATCAACAACTCTTACAGTAATGTCAGTGCTGTTTACACTTCTAAGATCCAAAGAGAATACTCCATTTGATGGGTTGGGGAATACTTCAACTAACTCACCCTGAAGTGCTTCTTCGATTCCGGTAGGTTCTTGAATGCCAACATTTTTAGTCGTTGATTTATCACAAAGCCCATCGGCAGTATCAGCAACTAATGTTACAGTATAACTTCCGGCATCACTAAATGTGAAAAGGAAATCCTCTGATGTAGATTCTTCATTTCCATTTACTAACCAAGTAAAACTCCAACCGCTTGTTGAGCTTGAGTTATTTGTAAATGAAATTTGATCACCTTCATATAAGTTACCAGAAGGCACTTCAAAATCAACAGCAACAGCAACATCCAGTTCAACAGCAACATTTGCAGAAGCACTACATCCAGGACTATTTACAACATTTACTGTATAAGTCCCTGGTTCATCTACATCATTTAATATTGCTCCAAAACCAATTGTATCATTTCCTGAAACCCAAGTATAATTAGGACTAAGTGTTGCTCCATCTATAGTCGTTGAAATATCAATATTACCTCCACAATCAAGGAGTAATGGATTTGAACCATTGACATCTATTGTAATGTCTGCGAAAGTGTATTTTACGCCTGCAGTGAAAGTTGAATCACCATCAAAAATAGTAACAGTGTATGAGTCAATAGCGGCATCTAAGTTTACATTAGTTTTAAGAGCATTAGGATCGCTTAAACCAGTAATCGGATCCCATTGAACTTGTAATTGACCTAATGGAACAGCAGCACCAGATACAGTTGTGTATAAAGTATCAGTTTCTCCTGTGCATCTTGCATTTGTTCCTTTTGAGGATATTGATGCACCAAGATCTACATTTTCTAAAGTTACCCAGCATGCGATGTTTTCTGCCCAGTTAACCCATGCATTTTCTAATTTTAACCATCCGTTGTTAGGTGCGCCCGGAAATCCTCCTATTGATCTTCCAGAATTCAAATTGTCTTCAATTGTTACTAAACCTAAAGTATCATCTATCGCAGTTAGGTCCACTTCAATAGTCACTGCAAATTTGCCTGAAACTGCTACAGGTGGGTTGAAGAAAAATAAATTGCCTCCATCAGCAAAACTTGACCCAGCAAAGATACTGTCAGAATTTACTAAGATAGATCCTAAAGAAGGTCCGGTTGGAAGGCCATTTTGGGTTGCATCGTACACCTTAATTGTAAAAGTATCAGGAGCACCAATTTTTTCTAATTCTCCTGCCCAGAATACAAAACTGGTTAGGTCGCCACTGGTTGTTTCAAATACCTGACCTATTTCAGTATTAAATAAGTTTGAACCTGCAACAAATCCTCCTCCAGGAGCAGAAAAAATTGTTGCTGCTTGTCCGTCAAAAAACGGGTAATCTAAAGTGTCGTTCTGCCCATAGGCAAAGAGTGTGAAAAAACTTGCTACTGCAAGTGCTAAAATCCTTTTCATGTGTTTGAAATTTTGTTTGGGTTTGTTTAATGTTATATTAAGTAAGGGTGAAGTTAAGTTTTTCCTTTTTAAAGGAAAAATTAATTCTCCAATTTTGTTTTGCTGATACCAAATAGAATCAGTTTTGCATTGATAAGTTGCATGCCTGTTATTAATAACCTGACTCGATAATTATTTAAGAGCTCAAAAAAGCGGTCTGACGGCTGCTTAATGGAATTGTCAGATGCATATTGGGCTACCTTGCAAATTTTTGAAAAGCCGTCTGACCGCTATTTCCCGCCCGCCTAAAATCATGATGTTAATACTGAATAAACAATTTGCGACTGAGTTTTTCAGTATTTAGAATAATTTCTACAAAATACAAACCTGCAGCTGCCTGATCGAGTGCTATACGCTGGGTGTGTTTGCCCTGAATTTCAATTTTCTGTGTACTGTATATTGTTTTGCCTATAGTGTTGAGCACCCTAAATTGAACTTCACTGGATTCTTTACTCTCCATTTCGATATAAAATGAACCAGTGCTTGGATTTGGGAAAATACTTAAACTATTCAAGCCATCAATATTTTCAATCGCATCGATGTTTACACAAGCGGGATTGGATTCATTGAAGCAACTCGGATTTCCAAATTCAGTAATGCGCACTTTATAGCAGCCATTAGAAGTAACCGTATAGAATTGTCCGGAAGCTACAGGTGTAGGATCATTGCTTTTGTACCAGGCATATTCAACATTGCCATGGTTACTTGCCAAAAGTTGCGGTTCGTTGTTTCGGTTGATCGTAGGTTGGGCTAGGCCACAGCCACTTGTATTGGCAGCCTGAACTACTGTATGTGTTTGGTTGCCCACTAAAATAGTTGCAACTCTTGGATTGGAATTGAGATTGTCAGCTACATCAAAAGTAACAATACCGGAGCCGTTTCCTGATGCTGAAGCCAAAGATATCATATTCCCGGGATTGTTGATCAGGCTGGCTGTCCATGAACAATTGCTGCCGCTTGCAACATCTACCTGGAAAAACAACCCTGTTCTTGCAGCAGCAGAAATATTGGTGCTATCAGGATCCAATACATATGTGCATTGTTGAGGTGGACATGGAGGTGAACTTGTGGTGATAGTTACTCTTTCTGTTCTTACAACCGAATTAACCCCATCACTAACTGTAACAGAGTAGTCAGTAGTATTAACGGGAGTTGCAATGGGAGAAGGGCAGTTGGAGCAACTTAATGTCGTGGGATTTGACCATGAATAGGTATAGCTGCTTCCGCTTCCTCCATAGGCATTGGCCGACAACTGACTTTGCCCACCAATACAAATGGTTTCAGGACTTGCACTTGGGGAAGCCCCCAAAGGAATATTGCAATTTGCAGAAGCTGTTAGTCCACTGCTTCCTGTATTTACGGGAGGGCAATTGGAACCCTGGGTATTTTTTACTCTTAAGATTAGTTTAAAATCGGAACCATTACCGCCAACTACTAAATCTATAAAATTCTCAAGAGTTTCATAAATAACGATACCATCAAGATCAATTTCAATATAGGTGTCCAAATTGTATTGACCGGCAGGATCATTGCTGATGCCATTAAAAGTAATGCAGGCCACTTCTCCTCCATAATAAAATCCATTTGGCCGGTCAAGGGTATAATTGATACCGCAGGGTATATTGGAAATGTTATCAATTTGGATTGAATTGACTGTAGTTCCACCTATGCTTTGTGGCACTTCAAATTCTACTTGCTCAGAATAAAACTGTCCATTTACAATACAGTCCACAAGATTGTTGTCCGGCCTGTAAAATGGTTGACCTGTTGCAGGACCCGGGCAGTTACTCGTGCCCGTATTACAGGAATAATTGGCCGACCATCCAGATTCAGTTATAGAAGCATCAGTAGTAAAACGTACCAACATACTGCCTCCTGAAGAAGTTACAGAAGGGGGAATTGATGAACCTGAAAAGTATCCAATTGAAGGTGCAGATGTAGTAGCACCATCATATACCTCTACATAATCACAACAGGATTCAGTATTGAATGAAGAGAAATTTAAAGTAATAGAATTTGCCCCGGAAGGTTGTATCAGCCAGCTACAATCTGTATTGTTTAAATAATTGCTTCCACCGCTTCCATCATTAAAACTGCCTGAGCAATTTGTAAGCGTAGTAGTGCCGCTGCAATAATTGCTTCCACCGCAATTTTGATCTACAATATATGTAAATGTTCCACCTTGTCCAGAAACTGTTATGTCACCAATTCTGGAGCCAGTACCTGTACAAGCATCGTAAGCAAAATTTACAGAACCACTCCCACTACCAGAACTAGTTAAAACGGTAATCCAGGGATCATTGGTAAAAGCATTCCATGAGCATGAACTTCCACCGGATTCGTTCACAAAAAATGATGCTGTACCTGAGTTTGAACCGACATTTGTGAAAGTACTTGGGAGTGTAAGATTACAGGTTTGGCAATTTTGCACTGTAATGCTTTTTGTTGTGCTTAAGGTACATGAACCTGAATTGCCTTCCAGGGTTATATCATAGGTTCCTGAAGGGAAGGTTTCGCTCAGGTTTTGGGTGCTTGAGGCAAAGAAACCGTCAACAAACCAGGAGAAACTCCAGCCGGTCAGAATATCTGAAGTATTGGTTAATGTAGTTTGTTGTCCTGCACAAATTTGGGAAGGGATGTCAAAATCCAGGTTTTGACTGCTGTTTAAGACTACATCAATTTGATCTTCAGCAGAACACCCAAATGCATTTGTTCCGGTAATAGTATATGTGCCGGGTTCATCCACATCTAAAAAACTTGTACCAGAGCTGCTCGTATTGTTCGGCCCGCTCCAGGTAAAACTCGACCCTGCTGTTACGCCCCCGATTGAAGCAGAAAGATCTACACTACCGCCACAGGGCAATTGTACGGGGTCTGACTGATTAATAGCCACAGCCAGGTCATTGAAACTGTAATTTATGGTTTCTGTATAAGTGTTGTTCAGAACCGGGTCATAAACACTGACCGTATAAGAAGGAACTGAAGCATCAACTACTATTTCTGTTTGAAGACTGAATGGGTTAGAGACCCCGGTTGTGGGACTCCATTGTACATTTAATTGATTTTGAGGTGCTGCCGAACCTGAAAAAATTGCAATAACCGTATCTACATCTCCTGAGCACCAGGAATTGCCCTTTGAATTAATAGATATTCCGGGAACCACATTTTCCAGGGTAACCCAGCATGCAACATTTTCTGACAAATCAACCCAGGCATTTTCAAGTTTTAACCAACCTCCACCTCCTGGGAAGCTTCCTACTGATCTTCCAGTGTTCAAATTGTCTTCAATTGTTACCAAGCCTAAAGTATCGTCTTTTGTGGATAGATCAACATCAATAGCAACCGCAAATTTCCCCGAAACTGCTACAGGTGGGTTGAATAAAAATGAATTGACCCCATCAGCAAAAGCTGATCCACTAACAATATCACTTGCGGATAAAACTCGTGAAGCCAATGGAGCACCAGTAGGAACCCCATTAGTGTTGACATTGTAAACATTAATGTTAAAATTATTCGGGGTACCGATGATATCTAATTCTCCTGCCCAGAATACAAAACTGGTTAGGTCGCCACTGGTTGTTTCAAATACCTGACCTATTTCAGTATTAAATAAGTTTGAACCTGCAACAAATCCTCCTCCAGGAGCACTGAATAAAGTTGCTGCTTGTCCGTCAAAGAATGGGTAGTCCAGTGTGTCGTTTTGACCATAGGCCAAAAATGTGAAGAAACATGCAAGTGCAAGTGTTAGAACCCTTTTCATGAGCTTAATATTTTGTTTGTTTTGAGATAAAGTGAATATACTGCGTCAGCACATCTAATTTTCGCAAGGTGAATTTAAAAATAATTTATGAATTAATGGAATGACATTCTAATTGCATTAGTTGAGTACTTGATTTTGGAAATGAAACCGACATGTTAAAAATAATCATTATCTTGTATGTTAATGATTATTTTTAACATCAAAGGTTCCATGTGACCATATAAGATAAATATAAACACATGAAATAAAAGCACTCATATTCTTGTTATTAAAGCTTTAGATTTATCTTTGAAGGAGTTTAAAAATCGAATTATTATGTCTCGTGAATTTCAGACACTAAAAGAAAAAATACAGTACTTATTTGCCAAAATAGATGCGGGTGAAGCTATACTTCCTGTTGAACTGGATTTACTGAAAGCCTATTCCAATGGTCTTGCACAGGAAATTGAAAGTAATGGCACAGATTTACTGGAGCATTTTTCAAAAAATGAAAATGAACCAGGGCAAAAGCAAACGGTAATTGATAAACAGGAATCAATAAGCCAAAAACGGGAAACTGCACCTGACAAAAGTAGCGAAAGTGAAAAGATAGCAGGACCTGAAGCAGAAAGATCAGCACCTCCAATAACTGAAAAAGAAAAGACAGCAGAGCTCTTCTCTAAAGAGCCCACACAAGTACCGGACGAAAAAGAAAAGCAAGCAAATAAAGAAGAAACAGCTACTCCTGAACCAGAAAAAACTCCTGATAAAGCAGTTGATAAAGCGGAAAAAAGTGCGGCAGAAAATGAAGTTAAAACAGCCACTGAAAAGCCTCTTGAAGCAGAAAAAGACCCAGATTCTAAAACTGAAAAAGTGCATGGCAGTAATAATGGAAAACAAACTGAGGAAGAAGTTGAATTGGATGAAGATTATGGCATTGGCCTGAAATTCAAACAAGCCAAACCCCTGAGAGAATTGATCGACCTGAGTGAGAAATATGTCTTTATTCAATGCCTCTTTGACCACGACCCCGATCGTTTTTCCAAAGCACTCAGAAAAATGGATGAGGCAGGAGGTGTATCCGAAGCATTGGATATTCTAAACAATTATTTAGTTGTAGCTGATGAAGCTGAAAAACAAAGTGAAGAACTTCTGCAAAAATTGAAAACCTATTTGAGAATCCGATTTTCTTAAGGTAAACATAGATTTTAAAATGTTTTTTTGTGATAAACTTTTTACTACAAATCCCAGATTTATGGTTATCCACAGCATTGAAGTTCAGCTTGACTAAAAATTGATTCATTCAAACGCTTGATTGTTTTAAACGAACTTCGTTAACTTTCTGATAATCAATCAAATACTTCCTTTTGCTACTATAAGTCACTTTTTTTTGTTTAAGCAGCCACTACGCCTCTTGTTGACACTTACTTTAGCTAATGAACAATCAAAAGCTAAGTATTATGTCAAATTCAATCCTAAAGTATAAAGAGCGCGTTCGCCAAATTGGCAAATACGCCAAAAGCAGCATACTCCCAAATACAATCAGCAAAAATGAAGCAGAGCAGTATTGCTATGAGACCCTTGAAAAAGTGTCCCGTTCATTTGCTGTAGTCATACGTGAATTAAGACCGGAATTACGGGATGGTGTTTGTGTCTTTTACCTTTCGCTCAGGGCGCTTGACAGCATAGAAGATGATCTTGAAATCCCGCTTAGCATTCGCTTGAAGTACTTGCATGCATTCCACAAGCACTTGGGGGATGAAAGTTTTTCACTCCAAAATATTGGTGATCATCCCGATTACAGAAATCTTCTCGAAAACTACGGCCTGGTAGCTAAAATGTACAATCAATTGCCAGAACCCTACAGAAATACCATTCATGAAATAGCCTCAAAAATGGGGCAGGGCATGGCCTATTACAGTCAGACACCGGTAGAAAGCAAGCACGATTACAATGAATATTGTCATTATGTGGCCGGATTGGTCGGTATGGGCTTATCGGAGCTTTTTGTAGCCTCGGGAACTGAAAGTAAGGAATTGGTAGATAAGTGGGAAAAATCCAATGCAATGGGGCTGTTTCTTCAGAAAACCAATATTACCAGGGATTTTGCCGAAGACCTGGATTCAGGCCGCTTTTTCTGGCCGGAAGAAATCTGGGAAAAATACTGCAATGCGCCATCGGAACTGCAGGCAAAACCGGAAAGCCCCGAAGCACTTATGTGCCTGAACGAAATGATCCTGAATGCACTGGAGCATTTCAATGAATGTATTGATTATATGGAGCTTTTGCAGGATAAATCTGTATTTCGTTTTTGTGCCATTCCACAGGTAATGGCATTGGCCACACTGAAAAAATTGTACAACAACCCATTGGTTTTTACTGAAAATGTGAAAATCAGCAAAAAGGAAAGCACTAAAGTATTTCTCGATTGCAATGATATGCAAAGCTTCCTCAGCCTGTGTGCATCAATTTTAGATCAGTGGGAAATAAACGGGGAGACCGCAATTGACCAGTCATTGAAAGTAGTCTTGAAAAGGATTGCTGAAAAAAATAAGGCTGCTTTAGTGGCCTGAAATTATGGGAACTGTAGTTTTTGATAAAAAACCGATTTCAGGAATTTTCAATCCTGTTTCGGCAGTAAAAGATCATTTTGACCTTTGTATAATCGGTGCCGGGGTTACCGGAGCTGCACTTGCCGCTTATCTCGGTAGAAAAGGTTTGAAAATTGCATTGGTAGAAAAACAGTGGGAAGCACCGGACAGGATTGTTGGTGAACTCTTGCAGCCCGATGGTGTACGGCAGCTTGAATTGATGGGCTTGTCTTCTGTGCTGGAAAATATTGATGCACAGCCTGTCAATGGTTATGCTGTTTTCCACAAAGGGGATCATCTGTTGCTGAATTATCCTGAAAAAGACGGAATGCCCAAAGGCTATGGTCTGCGCAACAAGTATTTGTTGGAAGCACTTAGAGCAGAAGTTTCAGGCATTCATAATGTAAAAATATTTGAGGCTAAAGCAGAGCAAATTTGCTATGAGGGAAACAAAGCAACAGGAGTGCGCATCAAGTCTAACAATGTAACTCAATCCAACAAAATTACTGCTGCATATACTGTGATCAGCGATGGTTTCTTTTCAGTTTTGAGAAAAGAGCTGCATTTGTGTCAGCCAAAAGTTACAGGTTTTTTTATTGGAATGCTGCTGCACGATACCACCCTGCCTTTTTCAAATTACGGGCATGTTTTTATTGATCAAAAAGCAAAATTTCTGGCATACCCTACTGCTACAAATACCATCCGGCTTTTGATTGAAAGAAAGGACAAAGGGCCAGCACTGAAAAGTGCAGCTATGAAAGAATGGCTCTATGAGAATATTATGACACAATTGCCGGGGCATATGTATTCCGCATTCGACAGAGCAGTAGAAAAAGCTGATTTTCAGATGATGCCCAGCCATATGTTGCCCGGAAAAGTACAGCAAAAAGAAGGACTCGTATTGCTCGGAGATGCCTTGAATATGCGCAATCCGTTAACAGGCGGGGGCATGACAGCCGGGCTTACAGATGCCCGGAATTTGGGCAATATTTTAATTAAAATACGTGAAAATGGGGAGCCTAAGACACCCGGAAATTTGATTGCGGGATATTATCAACAGCGCAAGGAAAATGCAAGCATTAATATCCTTGCTGATGCACTTAACCAGGTGTTTTCTGATCCCGAATTGGCAACAGCTTGTTTTGATTATTTAAAAAGAGGAGGGCTTTATGCAGAAGAACCGCTTGGTTTGCTTGCCGGCCTCAATCGTGATCAACAGGTTTTGCTCCGCCATTTTTTTGCAGTGGCGCTTTACGGAGCATCCCGGCAAATAAAACAAAGGGGAATTGCCAAAGGCTTTAGCAGTGCAGGGAAAATGCTCGGCAGGGCAAGTGGCATACTTTCTCCCCTGATTCTAAATGAAGATCAGGGTTTGTTTATGCGGACGGCATTTAATATTGCTGATAAATTCAACCGAAAAAAATAAGAACATGGATACATTATTGAAAGAACAAAAAGCACTCAGTAGTGCGAAGCTGTTGGAGCTTTTCGAAATTCAACTTGAAAAAAACAAGATCAATGCAGCTTCTGAAGAATTGACTGGTGCGGCCAATCATATACTCAGTACAGGAGGCAAACGCATTCGCCCGATGTTGCTAATGCACTGTGGGCAAATGTTTGGTGCAGAGGCCCAAAACCTGATCCCCGCAGCTATGGCCGTGGAATTGTACCACAATTCTACGCTTATCCATGACGATATTATGGATGCAGCAGATGTGAGAAGAGGAGTTGAAGCAACGCATTTACGCTATGGAATAAATACGGCCATTAATGCCGGAAATCTTTTGACATCCCTGGCATTTCAGTCGCTTTTAAAGTATGAGGGCTATACTTACAGGCAACTTATAGGACAATTTAATGAAGTTACCATTCAGGTGATTGAAGGCCAAAGCATGGATATGGATTTTGAAACCCGAAAGCAGGTCACTAAGCAGGAATATTTGAAAATGATTGCCTGGAAAACTTCTGTGCTATTGGCGGCTTCGGCTGCTATGGGGGCTATTGTTGCGGGTGCAAGTTCTGAAAACATTCGCAAGATTTATGATTTTGGACTCAACCTGGGCATTTCCTTTCAGTTGAAAGACGATTATTTAGATGCTTTTGGCGATATGGAAAGCTTTGGAAAGAAGAGAGGCGGAGACATTTTGCGCAATAAAAAGACACTTTTGCTAATTGAAGCGCAGCACAGAGCTGATAAAGCCGACAGGGAAATTTTAATGCAGCTGGAAAATTCAGATGATGCTGAGCAAAAAGTAAAGCAGACACTGGAAATATTTGAACTATCTGGTGCTAAATCTGCTGTGGAATCAGAAATGGAAAATTATTACAATCGTGCTGTAACTGCTTTAGAAGGTGTTTCACTTGATCTTGAAAACAAGCAGGCTTTATTTGGGCTTGCCGAAAGTGTTTACAATAGAAAGTATTAGTTGGGAGTTGGGATTGAAAGTAATTTATTTAAAAGCGGCACGATAGTTCCAAATTATTATAAAAGTATCTTTGCGTTATAAAGCGTATCTGAATTATGTTAAAGCTTCTTACACAAGTATTTTTCTACATTTTTATTCTGAGTTCTACAGCATTGTCACAGCCGGCAGAGGAACTACTGGAAGGACACTGGCAGAATGAAGAAGAATCCATGGTCATAGAGTTTTATGAAAAAAATGATCTGTGGCATGCGCGTATTGTAGCTATTGAAGACAGTCTTGATCGCTATGGCGATAAGAAAAGAGATATCTACAACACTGATGCCTCCATGCGGGCAAGAAAAATCATCGGCATCGATTATCTCTATGGTTTGAAATACAAGGAAAATTCCAAAAAGTGGACAGGTGGGACTTTGTACAATTATCAAAACGGCAACACCTACAATGCTATAATGAATATGGATGAAGACGAAAACCTTTACATCAAAGGCTATTGGTCGTATTTCCGCTTTTTGGGCAGTGCAACACTTTGGCAAAAAATAAAAGAAAAATAATTGGCAGACGATCTGGTCATATTGTGTTATGTGGGCTTAAGCCAAGCTATTTTTGCAGTGTTTTTGCTGTTTACCAAGCGGCCTGTACTGTTGCCCGACCGCATTATGGTCTTTTGGTTGCTGATCATCGCATTGCGGTTTTGGCTGGTAGCCAATGGAATCAGGCACAAACCATTTTTTGACATCAATTTCTCAGATGCTTTGATTCCGCTTACTTTTGGCCCTTTTCTATACCTCTATTCCAAATACCTGATCAGTGAGGATACTAAAATGGCAGCAAAGGATTATGTGCATTTCATTCCTTTTATATTTCTTACTGTTTATTTCCTGGTGATTAAAAACATTGACAATCGTATATCCGACCTGGATTATGGGATATCGCTGAATTTACTTTTCCTGATTTCTATACTGGTTTATTCATCGCTGGTATTTATTCAGTTGAGAAAATACCGTCAGAAAATCCGCTTTCAGTTTTTCTCCTATGACACTTCCTCAAACCGCTTGTTCTGGCTCAATTATGTAGCAATTATCTCTGTAGTGACTTTCGTACTCTATTTTTTCTATATGCTCATCAGTATTCCCGATGAAGCTTCAAATTATAATTTGCAGTTTATCAGCAGCCTCGGGCTTGTGATCTTCTCTTTTTCAGTAAGCTACTTTGGCGTCAATCAGCGGGCATTAAACATAAGTTATAGCAAGGGAAATTATTACGGCATCAGAAATATGCTCAGTGATCTGGTAGATAAAGTTTTCAGGATTTCCAAAATTGGCAGAAGTGATTTGGTAATTGCAAAAAACATAAAAAATAGTCCGGTTGAAGCAAAAGCATCTGAAATAGAGGATGAAGAAATTCCGGAAGCTAAAAAAAGACAGATTGATCATTTAATAGAGCATATGGAAAGTGATCGCCCCTATATGAATCCAATGCTTACACTTCAGGATTTGGCAGAACAAACAAATATCCCAAAACACCAATTGACCATACTTTTCAATAGCCATATGGGGCTGAATTTCTTTGAGTTTGTCAATCAATATCGCCTGGATGAAGTGAAGAAAAGATTGCTGAACCCAAAATATGCGCATTATACTATTATGGCCATTGCATATGATTGTGGGTTTAATTCAAAATCGACTTTCAATACGCTTTTTAAAGAAGTAACAGGCAAGACACCAACACAGTGGAGAAAAGACAGCAATGATGAAAACGAGAAAAAAAAGTCTGAAGAGAATGATCAATTGGATGAAAACGAAAAATTAATGCCTAAACAATAGTATTATGCAAAAGGAAAATTTCACAGTTCAAACAGATAACAATACGGATACCAATGCAGCAGGCCGTAAAAAAGATCATATAGAGCTTGCATTTGCTTCGCAGAAAAATTCCTCCGGGGCAGATCCGCGCTTTTATTATGAACCGGTATTGTCCGGCCATCCCGATAAGGCTGTTTTACCTGAATTTAAAATAGCCGGAAAATTGATGAAAGCACCGCTGTGGATTTCGAGCATGACTGGTGGAACTGAGAAAGCTGCACGCATCAATCAACACCTGGCAATGGCATGTCGTGAATTTGGTCTTGGTATGGGGCTTGGTTCTACACGCTCTTTGTTGTACAGCAATGAAAGGTTTGACGATTTCAATCTACGTCCATTAATAGGAACCGAACAAGCTCTATTGATCAACCTGGGAATAGCACAGGTGGAACAGCTGCTGACTGAAAATGAAACATACAGGATTGATGCACTATTAGAGAAATTAGATGCCGATGGCCTGATCATTCATGTCAATCCATTGCAGGAATGGCTGCAACCCGAGGGCGATCATATTGCAGAAGCACCAATTAAAACAATAAAAGCTTTACTGGAAAAAGCGGATTATCCCATTATTGTAAAAGAAGTAGGGCAGGGAATGGGCAAAGAAAGCCTACGTGCATTATTGCAATTGCCCATAGAAGCCATTGATTTTGCAGCACATGGAGGTACCAATTTTTCTAAGGTGGAATTGCTCAGGAAAAAAATAGGTGAACAGGCTGAATTATTTGAGCCACTTGTTAGTGTTGGACATTCAGCAGAAGATATGTTGCAAATGTGCAGCGAATTAACACATGAATTAGGCTCCAAAAGAAAATGCTCTAAACTGATTATTTCCGGTGGGGTAAAAGATTTTTTAGACGGTTACTACTTTGTGCATAAAAGTCCATTGCCGGCAGTTTATGGCCAGGGATCGGCACTGCTGAAATATGCACAGGAAGATAATTATGAACCGCTTCAAGCATTTGTGAAGCAGCAGATGGATGCTTATAAGGTGGCCACTGCATTTTTAAAAGTGAAATAAAAACAACAGTTATAATGAAAGAAATTAAAGGATTTTCAAAGCTTTCGAAAGAAGCAAAACTCGAATGGGCAGCCAATACATTTTTCAGCGATCCTGAATCTGCAGTTCAGGAATACAGCAGCTACTGGCATCCTGATAAATCCCAGCAAAAACTTTTTGACGAATTCAGTGAAAATACGGTGAGCAATTTTGTAATGCCTTATGGACTTGCCCCAAACTTTCTGATCAATGGCAAGCTTTTTTGCATACCAATGGTTATAGAAGAAAGTTCTGTAGTGGCAGCAGCCTGTAAAAGTGCCAAATTCTGGCTGGACAAAGGTGGTTTTAAAGCAGAAGTGATCAGTACTACAAAAATTGGGCAGATTCACTTTATATGGAATGGAAGCACTGCTAAATTGAGCAAATTCATTACAGATGTAAAACCTGTATTGCTGAAAGAGGCTGCTCCGCTCACCCGAAATATGGAAGCGAGGGGAGGAGGAATTTTGGATATTGAGTTGGTGGATATGACTGACCACGATAAAGGTTATCACCAGTTGAAAGTACATTTTGAAACCTGTGATTCTATGGGGGCCAATTTTATCAACTCTGTTTTGGAAAAATTTGCAGCCACTTTAAAACAACAGGTTTTGACTTATCCCGATCTGCAAGATGAAGAGAGGGATATTCGAATAATCATGTCTATTCTTTCCAATTATACGCCCGAATGCAAAGTACGTGTAAGTGTTTCCTGTCCGGTAGAACAATTGGCAGGGCTTGAAAATGAACTGGAAGCTGAAGATATTGCCGAGCGTTTTTCCAAAGCAGTAATGATAGCCAAAGCCGATCCGCACCGGGCTACTACCCACAACAAAGGGATTTTTAATGGCATTGATGCAGTAGTCCTTGCTACCGGAAATGATTTTCGAGCAGTAGAAGCCTGCGGACATACTTATGCAGCGAGAAGTGGCAAATACACCAGTTTAACCGATATGAAAGTGGAGCATGGCATTTTTGAATATTACCTGGAAGTTCCTATGGCACTCGGCACGGTGGGTGGCTTGACCAATCTACACCCCATGGTAAAGCGCTCAATGGAAATGCTTGGGAATCCCGGAGCCCCTGAATTAATGATGATTGCAGCAACAGCAGGTCTGGCCAATAATTTTGGTGCATTGCGATCCCTGGTGACTACCGGCATTCAGAAAGGACATATGAAAATGCATTTGCTGAATATCCTCAACAGTATGGACGCCACAATGGGTGAGGTCAAAAGAGCAAAAGAGTATTTTAAAGACCATGTGGTGAGCTACCGCAATGTGTGTGATTTTTTAGAAACCATCAGAAGCAATAAGCCCGAACTATTGTAAAATAGCTGCATTAGAATTCTAATCCAAAATGCTCAATTATAAATCATTGTGATAGGGCTGAATAAATTTTATTTGCCCTGTAGTGTAGAGTAGGAGCCATTCAGTGATAAATTGGACAACATTTTTTAGAAAAGTGTAACCTCTTCAATTGGCTTGCGTAAAAGATGTGTGTAAACAAAAAAACACACAATCATGACAACTAAAATTTCAACAATCATTTTCAGCGCAGTCACAACATTCTGTTTTATGCTGCAACCGCTGATGGCACAAAATCAAAAAGATTTTGATCTTAAATCCCCACAGGGATGGGAAATGGAAAGCACTGTTGCTGAAAAGCAAGGCTTGAAATATGTCTTTGTTCCACAGGGAAAAACATGGGAAAACACAGATGCAATCCTTTTTTCTAATCAGGCTAAACTGAAGTCATACGAAAGTATCTTTGATTATATCGATGATGATATTCTCTTCTATACTGCATCAGTAAATGATCTTCAGGTAAAAAGAGCCAGAGTCATTGAAATTGGAGAAGGACACAATCTTGCAGTGGTAAAACACTTGATTTCAAAAGCAGATGGTGTTTATGAAGCATATGCCTACATACCTGAAGAAGGACATGTAAACTTCATTACACTACGTGCCGACACAGAAGAAGCTTTTAACAGCAACCTTGCTAAATTTGAAGAGTTGGTTACTACCTACCGATTTGAAGAAACTGCAACAGCTCCGGGAATGATGGTTGATAGCGAATAAAATTAATGTACCTAAATATTAAGAGGCCTCTTTTTAGGCCTCTTTTTTTTGATTGTTTTCTTATTTCGGATAAATTTGTCCGAAATAAAAAATATTAGTAACTTTGATTCAAATTTGAGCAATGATTTTTTCAAAAGCATGTGAATACGGGATAAGGGCTACGCTATATATTGCTCAACGTTCTTTGGATGGAGAAAGGGTAAGCCTAAAAAATATTGCAAATGAAATTGATTCACCAGTTGCCTTTACGGCAAAAATACTTCAACTACTGGCAAAAAACAATATTGTAGAATCTTTAAAAGGTCCCACCGGGGGATTTTATATTCAAAGAGAAGACATTGATAAACTCAAGTTGGTACAAATTGTAACTGCCATTGATGGGGATGCTATTTTTAAGGGGTGTGGCCTGGGTTTGAAAGAATGTAATGAATCATATCCATGTCCGGTGCACGATAAATTCAAAGCTATTAGAGATGATCTTCAAGAAATGCTTTCCCAAACAAGTATTTATGAATTGGCAACAGGACTTGAAATTGGTCTAACTTATTTAAAAAGATAAAAAAAAATTCAGAAATAAAAGGATAAAAAGGTATTAATATCGTTTTAAGACTAAATAGAAATTAAGAACGAACAAGCAGAAAAATTTTAAACAGATGAAAAAGCAAATTGAAAACAGGAAGGATATTGAATTTTTGGTAGATGCTTTTTATTCAGAAATAAGAAAGGACGATTTGCTGAAGGATATTTTCAATCAAATCATTCAAGACAAATGGCCGGCACACCTGGAGAAAATGTATCGTTTTTGGGAAACTGTTTTATTAGAAGAGCACAGCTATTTTGGAAGTCCCTTTGTTCCTCATGCCAAATTAAAAGTAGAGCGCAAGCATTTTGAACGATGGTTGCAACTTTTTTCTAAAACCCTGGACGAACATTTTACAGGTGAAAAAGCAATAGAAGCCAAATGGCGGGCAGAGAAAATGGCAGAAATGTTTTTACTAAAAATACAATACTACCAAAACAATCCATCTAAGCCTGTTATTTGAAAGTATATAAAACGCAAATTAAATTATAAATAAAAAACAAAATTATGAAACTGCAAGAAAATAATATCATTGGTGATTTGGTTGCTAATGATTATCGCACAGCAACAATATTCCAGGCCTATGGAGTGGATTTTTGTTGCAATGGAAACCGAAGTATAGCAGATGCCTGCAAAAGCAAAAACATTGATACTTCAAAGCTTATTGGTGATTTAGAGCAAATTGTCCAATTGAAGGAAAGCACATCAATAGATTACAATTCCTGGCCGGCAGATCTGTTGGCTGATTACATTGAAAAAAAACACCACAGATATGTAGAAGCTAAAATTCCTGAAATAAGCGCATACCTTGAAAAAATCTGCAAAGTACATGGTGCCATGCATCCTGAGTTGCATGAAATTGCAGAACAATTTGAGGCTTCAGCAGGAGAACTGGCCATGCACATGAAAAAAGAAGAGCTGATATTGTTTCCTTTTGTCCGCAAGCTCATGAAACACAAACAAAGTGGCACCAACCCGGAAACACCACATTTTGGGAGTGTAGAAAACCCTATTCATATGATGATGGAGGAACACGATATTGAAGGAGAAAGATTCAGGAAAATAGCAGCACTGAGCAATCAATATACGCCCCCTGCTGATGCCTGCAATACTTACAATGTTACATTTGCTTTATTGAAAGAATTTGAGGAAGATTTGCACTTGCACATTCATCTGGAAAACAATATTCTATTTCCCTCTGCTATTGCAATGGAAAAGGAATTAAGCAATTTGTAACGCACAATTATGGAAAAAAGAAACCCAATAAAACGACACAAGTACCTTCAGCCCTTTAGCAGAGAACATCACCACAGTTTACTTTTGTGTTGGAAAATCAGAACCGGTTTTACAAAAGATATTGATGTAAAGCGGATAAAAAAATACGCTGATTGGTTTTTTGAAAATTATATTCGCGAACATTTTGAAATTGAGGAAAAACATATTTTCACTATACTGGGCAATGATCATAAAAATGTGCAAAGGGCAATAGAAGAACACCGGAAATTAGAGACGCTTTTCCAAAGTAAGGATAATTTAAAGGCAAATCTTAGTGAAATTGAAAAACAACTGGATGCCCATATTCGCTTTGAAGAGCGACAACTTTTTAATGAAGTGCAGGAAGCTGCAAGTGAAGCACAGCTGCAATCAATATCAAAATTCCATCAGGAAAAAGCTTTTCAGGAGAATACAGAGGACGAGTTTTGGAGGTAAAACTTTGACGGGAACTGTCTATTGTTAGTGTCTGTCCATAATGTTCGGTTTCTTCAAAGCCCTGTATTGATTGGCCGCCATAGCAAATACCACAAGGGCAATAATGAAAATGATTTTGTTTCCCGCTGATGAAATTCCAAACGGCTCTGCAAGCAAAACAATGATGCTGCCAACAACCCAAAGCATATCCTGTGCGATGATCCACAAAACTGCCAATCTTCTTTGCTTTTTTATTTCGTAAACAATAGTCAATGCAAAGTATATCAACGCAATACCGATTGCCCAAAAGGCCGTACTGTCTTGTATTTCAAAAAGGGACGCTATTTTTTGGTGCAGCGATATCATTAAAATTCCAGATGCGCCAGAAAATAGGGCGTTTGCCAAAAGTGCTTTTTGTAAAGGATTCATAGCTTTTTTTAAGCAAAGATATTTTGATGAAATTATTAACTGTTGATATTTTACGCCAATTTTACTCGATAATCGAGATTTAAACCTGCCTGACTAAGCAGGTGGGTGCTCCGAGGCCTGTCTGCCCTGCCTTTTCCGGCTAGCAGGCGACAAAGGCAGGCTTGCCCCGAAGTAGTTTACTTGTTAAGATGAAAATTTCCGCACCACATATAGCCAACCTGTTCCACTATGCAGCACATTTGGGCTATGAAGATGCTGAATTGAGGCAATTTCTTGAAAATCCCAATCAAGATATTAGGGATGTTTCAGGGAAAATAAACAGCTCGGAATTTGTCAATGCGTTGGGATTATTGTCTGCCAATACAAAATATGCGGGTCTGTATTTTGGCTGTTCTCTAAATTATAAGACATTGGGTTTTGTAACGCAATTACAGCTCAATTCATACAGTTTTGAACAAGCTGTATTTATATTGCAGAATTATCTCCAAAATGCTTTCCCAATTGTTTTTTTGGAAGCAAGTGTCAAGAACAAGAATTATACGGTTTCCCTTAAAAGCAATATTGAGGATGAAAAACTAAGACTTCAGGTCTTGGATATGGTGTTCTGTTTTATTTATAGGGAGTTTAAATTGATTCTATCCACAAAATATTTCCCAAAGTTAATTTTGCCTTATTCTAACTTGAGTGAATACAGGCAAATGCTGAAAATAGATTTGGCCTCGGGTCAGGAGCATCTGTTTGTTTTTGATGCTAAGGTTATGGAGGCAGAGCTCAATCAAGGAAAAATAAAAGCTATAGAAGTTTTACTCCCGAAATTCATGGATTTAATAGGGTTCCATAAATCAGCTTATCCTACTTTTTCGGCAAAGGTCAGGAGCATGATATTGAACATGAGCACTCCAGAACTTCCGGATTTTTCTCAAGTTTCAAAAGCAATGTTGATGAGCGAAAGAACCGTTCAGCGCAAATTAAGCATGGAAGGGCAAAGCTATAGAAAAATCAAAAATGACATAAAAAAAGAGCTTTATCAATACTTGTCTAAAGCCAGGCAAATCAAAGTCAGGGAATTGGCTATGCTGCTGGGCTATTCTGATTCCAGCGCGCTATTACATGCCGTAAAGGAATGGAAAAGGCCTTAACGGTTTTCACTGAAGATATCCAGGGCCTTTTGCAACTGAAGCGTTGCAAGATCAATAAAATTATTGCTGTTCTTTTTATTCAGTGCAAGGGACAATTCAGTACAGGCAATTAAAACCCTTTGCTTTCTATGGTATTTGTAAAGAATTTGTTCAAAAGCAAGCTTAGATTCTCTTGTTGATTCACCGATATATACTTCATTTCTCAGTTTGTCAATTTGTATAACCTCATTTTGTGTAGGTGCCAAAAGCTTTATTCCCTGCTGCTTAAATTTCTCTTTGACATATCTTGATTTCATAGTGTGAACAGAACCCAATACCAGTACTTCCTTTGTGTTTTCACTGCGCAATTTTTCAATGGCAAGTTCATAAGGATGAATGATTTTATGTTTTGGAAGAAAATCTTCTGGCAAGTGATCAACGGTTTGGTGCAGGGTAATGTTGGGAATTAGGATTTTATCTACGCCTAACCGGTTCATTGCTATTAAATGCCGATGTAACTCAGGAACAAGCTTTTCATATTGATTGGGCAAATAGGGGTTGAAAAGATTGAAATTGGCATTGAGCATTTTAAAAGGACAGGTGCTGTCCCCACCGAATTTTTGGTGATAAAGGATATTGAGCTTTTCTATATAAAAAAGCGTAGTGCTGCTACCCATGCCCAATACACCTAATTGCTGCTGCATTTTTCAGGTTTTTACCAGGATATAATCAGCAAAATAGCCTTTTGAATCGGTGAATTTGGCTTTGGTTTCAAAAGAAGTATCGCGTGTGATTTTTTCAATCATCGCATCATTGTACTTGCGCGATATTTCAGTATTTATGCGCTCACCTTTTCTGAAGCTATAGCTTTTACTAATTTGCCCAATATAAACTTTTTGGTCTTTATTGCTTACAAGGTAACTTTTTACAATACCTAATTCTTGTGTATAATCTACTTCGTGGTGGAATGCACTGAGGTCAAAATCACCGTCCAGTTCACGGTTTATTCTTTCCAATATATTCAAGTTGAATGCAGCGGTTATGCCTTTTGCGTCATTATAGGCCGGTACCACAATTTCTGCTGGTTTGATCAAATCCACCCCGAGCAGCAGATGATCTCCGGTACTGAGTTTTTGGCCGATTTGCTTCAAAAACTTTTGGGCATTTTCATCTTTTAAATTCCCGATATTAGATCCCAAAAACAAAACCAACTTGGGATGGTGTGTGTGTTTTATGCCTTCCAATACTTGAAAGTAATCCCCTTGCATGGGTGCTATTTTCAGGTTGGGAAACTCTTTCAGCATCGAATTTTGAAGTATTCCCAGTACATTTTGTGAAATATCAACAGGCATATATTTGAACTTGAAATTTTCCTGCATTAAATAGCGGATAAATTCCTTGGTCTTTTCGCCATCACCTGCCCCTAACTCAATAATTTCAAATGTTGTATCAGGATTTAGGGAAAGCGTTTTGGTTATCTCAACCGCTTGCTTTTGCAGGATTTCAAATTCAGCCCTTGTTAGATAATATTCAGGCATTCGCATTATTTCAACAAATAGCGCATCGCCTTTTTTATCGTAAAAATACTTGGAAGATAGGGTCTTGGATGCTTTGCTCAATCCTTCATCAACATCTTTTATAAAATTTGCCATCATTTATCTTGCTAGTCTAATGCCCGAATATTGCCACTGCAAATGCGGATGAAAAAAATTGCGATAAGTCTTGCGGGAATGTCCCGGAGTTGTTGCCACTGAAGCACCACGCAGAACCATTTGGTTGATCATAAACTTGCCATTGTATTCACCCACTGCTCCCTCGGCAATCTTAAATCCCGGATAGGGCAAATAAGCAGAATTGCACCATTCCCAGCGTTTTCCCCAGCTCAATTGATCGGCTGCCGCTTCCCACTCAAACTCAGTAGGCAAGCGCATTCCCTTCCATCTGGCGAATGCATCGGCTTCGTAAAAAGAGATATGTGCTAAAATTTGCTCTCCTTGAATCTTCCTTAAACCAGATAGGGTAAACTGAAACCACTCATCCTCTATTTTTTTCCAGTAAAGCGGTTGGGAAATATCCTTTTCGATTTTCCATGCCCATCCATCATCCAGCCATAGATTAAAATCTTCATAGCCTCCTGCTTCAATAAAATCCAAATATTCTCCATTTGTCACAAGCTGTCTGGCAATTTGAAAATCCTGCAAATAGACTTTGTGGCTTTTGTGCTCATTGTCATACGAAAATCCATCTCCATCAAAACCTATTTCATACAGTCCCTCCTGCATTTTCAGCCAGCCACTTTCTTTGTTTTTGTCACTTAGAAAATCATTTTTTAAGTCATAAGCCGGGTAAACAGGATTTTGGAAAAAGGTGTATTTCAAATCAGTAAGCAAAAGTTCCTGGTGTTGCTCTTCGTGGTTTAGCCCCAGTACAATCAACTCGCGGCATTTTTCAGAAGGCCTGGATTGGATTAATTCCAGCATTTTTTCATCCACGAACTTTCGGTATTGGTAAATTTCATCTAAGCCCGGTCGCGTTATAAAGCCTCGATTATCACGTGGGTTTTTGTCTCCAATATTGTTGTAATAGCTATTGAACAAATAACTGAAGTCGGGATGAAAAACTTTATGGGTTTTTTTAAAATGCTTCAATACCATTTCTTCAAAAAACCAGGTGGTGTGGGCTAAATTCCATTTTGCAGGACTTACAAAAGTTTCTGGCTGAGGCAGGTAATCTTCCACTTTTAGCGGTTTGCAAAGCAAGACAGACCTTTGTCGGGTTTTTTGATAGTAATTCTCTAAATCCAGCATTATTCCTTAATCTCCACGCCCCTCCAAAAAGCTATTCTTCCCTCGATCTGCTTGGCCATGTCTTTTGGTTGCGGATAGTACCAAGCTGCATCTTTATTGGTTTTACCATCAACATTTAGATTGTAATAACTTGCCTCACCTTTCCACGGGCAAACGGATTTTTGATCCGATTTTTCAAAATATTCACGCTTAATTGCATCAGCAGAAAAATAGTGATTGCCTTCCACAACCACGGTATCATCACTTTCCGCTATTACTTGATTGTTCCAAATTGCTTTCATGTCAGTTTTTTTATTTTATACCCGATCACTATGAATTAAATAATATTTTATCGATACTCGGGATTTTCAAAACTCCAGCGCTCACCATCTTGCCAGTCTTTTATGGCATTTCCATAAGTAGGGTAGCCACCATTTGATTTGAGCATTTTAGCCAGGTGCATAAGATTATAGGTCATAAAGGTGGTGTTTCTGTTGGTAAAATCGCTTTCTGATGAATTTGCTTCTTTGTCGAGATAACTTGGCCCTGGGCCAATCTCGCCTAGCCAGGCACAATCTGCCTGTGGTGGAATGCTGTAGCCAATATGTTGCAGGGAATATAAAATACCCATAGCGCAGTGTTTTGCGCCATCTTCATTTCCGGTAATCACACATCCGCCAGCTTTTCCGTAGTATAGGTATTGGCCTTTGGCATTGCGTTCCCCGCTCATGCTGTAAAGTCTTTCTATCAGTTTTTGGGCTTCAGATGATCTTTCTCCCAGCCAAATAGGAGTTCCAATTACAAGTATATCAGCCTCGAAAACTCTTTTGAATAAATCTGGCCACTCGTCCTTTTCCCAGCCTTGCTCGGTCATATCCGGATAAACACCTGATGCTACATCATGGTCAACCAAACGGATATAATCTACTGAAACACCTTCTTTTTCCATGATATTGATGGATAAATCCATCAAACCTTTGGTGTGGCTTTGTTTGGGTGATTTTTTTAATGTGCAGTTTACAAATGCAGCTTTGAGTCCTGAAAATTCTTGTTTACTCATTTTTTTCTTTATTAGTCGTATAATATAAACAAAACTGACAAGCCAATTGAAAATAATAATTGTTGATACAACTGCCCTAATTTACAATAGCTCGGTACATTCGTGTGTGATTTTTATCAACAACAATTTTCACCTTGCTGAACTGGCGGGCATTTCGCACTTCCAAAACTACAATACACGCAACAATCACCTTGCTTTGGTTTTAATATTGTCTTGCAATTTTCACATTCGTAAAAATACTGGCAGGCATCAGTTGGCATTGTTTCTTCTTTTTGATGTCCGCATATTGGGCAGGTGATTGTGGATCGTAACTCAGTTGTCATTTCAGCCTGTATTTGCTCGTGAATTTTTTAGCTGTTTTTGATGCTACAATTTCTCAAGTGCAGAAACAATAGAAGCAACCGATGCCCTTTCTTTATAATTCCTATCGAAATGTCGCCAAACGACTTCTCCCTGTTGATTGATAACAAAAGTAGCCGGAACTGGCAAGCGCTGTGATTCATCTGAATGGGCTTCAGTAAGATTTGCGCCCAAGCGCTTGTTATAAACCGATGTGGTTTTCTCTTCGGGACGGAAAAGGACATCAAACATTTTTGAGATTTTGTAATCCTTGTCATAAAGCAAGGTAAAAGTGGCATTGCTTTTTTCCTGGGTCTTTTTCAGATATTCTTGTTTTTCAGGGGAAATTGCTATTACTTCTGCGCCCATTTCATTGATGAAAGACAGGCTATCCTGTAAATTACTAAGGTGGCGGCTACAAATTGGGCACCATTGGCCTCGGTAGAAAATTACAACTACGGGCTTTTCTTCTAATGTTTCCTTGAGCCTAAATATTTCTCCATTTTGATCTGTGGCTTCAAAATCCGAAACGCTTGCACCAACCTGAATGCCATTGGTTTCTTCTACAGTTTTATATTTTTCCTGCGCCTGGGATATTGAATTAGTGAAAATAAGGAGTATCAATAAGAGGTTGGTAAGCGTTTTCATGGTATGGGTTTGTGAAGTTTGGGTGTAAATTAAGTTTTTCTTCTTAATCAAAAAAAGGACAGCGGCTATAAAAAAGCCACTATCCTGTTTTTTCATCAATCTTTGGCATTAAACTGTAATAATTTGGTATCCATCATTTACAAGGTTGCGAACACTCGGGTGTCCCTTATAATCTTCAAGGAATGAGACACCTGATTTTTTCACATCATCTTCAGCTTTAAAAGCCTTTGAACAGAAAGCGCAAGCTCCCAGAATATTTGGTTTTACCTTTTTGAAAATCGGGTGAATTGGGTGGTCTTCATCCGCCAATTTGCCCGGTCAGGTTACGCCTGCTCCATCGAATATCAATGTTGCTTCATCTCCTGCTTCAGTAAATTCGTTCACGATTTCCATTGCATTTGTTACCCTACCCATATCTGCATGGGATTCAGAATCTGCAAATACAATTACGGCTACTTTAGTCATAACTTTTAATTTTTGGCCTAATAGTCAAAAGGTTTATGAACTTGCGTTCACCTGTTTAAAAAAGAGCGCCACCACGATCGCAAAGATCACGTGGCCGACAATGCTACCAACAATCATCAACATCATGTTTCCCTGTGGGGCGGGCATAGAAGAAAACATTGCTCCCATAACTTGCATCATGATCTGCGCAAAGACAAAAATAATCACCCCGTAAATGGCGCCTTTGGCGACCTTGCTCTTGATCTTTTGAACCTTTGGCAAGAACAGGTATCCATAAGCCAGGGCAAAAATAATCCCGATAATGAAGTGCATGATCCATCCCATAGCAACTGAGAAACCCATAGTGGTAGCCAGCATTACAGGCGGATTCATTTTTGGCATTCCCATTTTAGCGGCAAGAAACATAATTACCGTCATTACAATTGTGCCTACAATACCTCCTACAATAGAACTTGTCAATTTATTATTCATCGCTTAAAATTTTTATTTAGATTAGATTTTATGAAATTAGACAGTAATTATTTGATAACCCTCTTTCACTAAATTTCTCACGCTGGGGTGACCCTGATAATCCTCTAAAAACGGAATTCCCGATTTTTCAACTCCCTCTTCCGCTTTAAAAGCTTTTGAGCAGAACTTGCAAGCTCCCAGGATATGGGGCTTTATTTTATCAAATGACTTGTGCAAGGGATGATCTTCATCGGCTAGTTTTCCGGGCCAGGTCACTCCGGCACCGTCAAACAAGAGCTTGGCATCGTCTCCGTTTTCTGCAAACTCCGAAACTATTTCCATGGCATTGGCAATGCGTCCCATGTCTGCATGTGATTCTGAATCTGCAAATACAATAAGTGCTACTTTACTCATAATTCTGTTTTTTTAAAGTTTTCAAAAGATGAGTCGTATGATACTTCAAAACCTGACAGAATAAGTCAAAGTTTTAGAAAGTGGGCATTAGAAACACCACCGCTCTGATAGTTCATCTGATTGTTTTATGCGATAACTTTTTTGGGAATATGATCTGGCAAACGGGTCAAGAGTTCATAGTTCATACTGTTATTCATGTCGCTGAAAGAATCTACAGTTATGGCCTCCTCTCCCTGTTTGCCGATAAGTACCACTTCATCACCTACTTCCACAGTATCCAAATCGGTAACATCCACCACTACCATATTCATGTTCACTTTACCCACTACAGGCACAAGCTTTCCGTGAATCAAAACATGCCCCTTGTTGCTAAGTGTACGACTGAAACCATAACCGTAACCGACAGGAATAGTAACTATTGTGGTGGGGCGATTGGTTAGATATGACTTTCCATAACTTACATATTCATTTTCGGCCACATGTTTTACACTTAATACAACACTCTTCCAGTTCAAGACCCTTTCAAGCGGATCTTCTTCACCTTCCTTTTCTCTCAAATGAAGCAGCTTCGTTTCGGTACTTGGCCAGAAACCGTAGCTCGAAATGCCAATCCTCATAAGATCCATGGCGGTATCAGGAAAATTAAACAGCGCAGCAGAACAGGCAGCATGCCGATACTCCGGATAGATATTTTGCTCATTAATCCATGAACACGCTTCATTAAAGTTTTGAATCTGCTTTTCTACACGGTCAAAACTGGCCATTTCCTCGGCCCCGGCAAAATGCGTGCAGACTCCCTTGACCTCAAAGTAATCTTCGTTATCCTTAATAATCTGCACAGCTTCCTTTAGCTCTTCAGTATCAAATCCAGTACGATGCATACCAGTTTCCACTTCAATGTGAATTCCAGCAGGTTTCCTCATTTTTTTTGCTACTTGACAAGCTGCACGAAGTCGTTCAATTGTGAAAACGAAAAATGAAACTTCATGCTCTATCGCCCAACTTATCTCATCGGTATCAACCCACCCTAAAATCATTAGGTCGCAGTCTTTATTTTTAATCTTATGTGCCCGCTTGGCTTCTGCCACGCTGAATACAGAAAAGTGATCTACCCCACACTCCTCTATTAATGGTAAAATATCCTCTATTCCATGGCCATAAGCATTGGCCTTGATCACCATTGAATAACGCGTATCCTTTTTTGCAAGGCTTTTGAGATAGCGAATATTGTTATTTAAAGCCTTTTTGCTTAGCTCTATATATGAAGTATGTAGCATAATTATTCATTCGTTTAATCCCCAAGAATTTGATCAATAATCTCCCTAAACATCACCACTCCAGTTTCAATTATATCATCCGGGAAATCAAAGTCATTGTTGTGAAGCTGTGGTTGATTTTTTCCGGAACCTAAGCCAAAAAGTGCCCCATTGTAGTGGCTGGTGAACAATCCAAAATCCTCTGACCAGGGAAAAGGGTGATCGACCACACGGGTTTTTATATCCCTGTCTTCAGCCACAGCTTTAATGAACTGCATGCAATTTTTATTATTTTTTACTGCTTCGAATTCTTCCGTCCAGGATATTTCGGCTTCCAAGTCATGTACATCGGCAATTTTATGAATCACTTCCTGTGCTTTATCGGCAATATTTTTCATATCATCGTCCTCATGAGTTCTGAGAGTCGCCATCACTTCGCCCTCGCCCGGTGAAGTTCCAAAAGAGGGACTCCCTACCCTTATATAAATAGGGGTGATCAGAGAGGCTTTGTGAAATAAAGTATGCATTTGCGGAATTTCAAATAAATGTTGGGTGATTTTAGAAGCTGCAAGAGAAGGGTTTCTTCCATCTTCAGGATGGCTGGCATGAGAAGGGGTGCCTTTAAGCTTTACTATCAATCCTCGAGATGCAGAGGCGAAAATATTATCTTTAATTATAATTTGGTTTTTTTCAAAACCCGGAAGATTGTGCAAGGCATATATAAAATCGGGCTCCAATGCTTTAAATTTCTCATCTTTGAGAATTTTTCTGGCCCCCTCACCAATTTCTTCTGCCTGTTGGAAAAGCAATATCACTCGTCCTGAGGAAGGACGATTCTTGGATAGTAGCGTTGCCAAACCACATACGATAGTCATATGACCATCATGCCCACATTTATGGCTAACACCTTCGTTCACTGACCGATACTCCATGTCGTTGACTTCTTCAATCGGAAGAGCGTCCAATTCACAACGGATCATAACCGTAGGACCTTTTTTCTCCCCATTAAAAATAGCTGCAATACCATATTCGCCTATTTCATTGATGAGATCATCAGGTTCCGTTGTTTTTAGAAATTCTGTGATTCTCTTAGCCGTATGTTTTTCTTTATTTGATACTTCAGGATGCTTATGAAGCTCATGACGCAAGCTGATGAGCTTTTCCATATTGAGAGATGTGTCTTTCATAAAGTGAGTTTAATGATGTGAAAAAAAATTCTTAAATAGAAAAACCTAATTTTTACTTAAAAAAGGAAATCGTTAAAAGTTGCTAACACTCCTTCAAATTGGACATAGTGAACTTCCATTCAAGACTCTTTATCAAAGTAGGCTTGCACCTCACTCTTTATATTTTCCCATTGAGCTTTATTTCCTTTTGCCGCTTCAAGAAGTTCCTTCATTTTTGATAAACCAAAATTCTTAGCCTGACTAAAACTTATATGAGAGGGCAATGATAATTCCCCGCTTGAAACATGAGCGTTTAGTATAAAAGGCTTTTTTGATTTTTGAGCCTTTTTTATAGCTGGAATAATTCCATCATTTTGGGTTACATTCAACCCATCGCCTCCCACTAATTTTGCATAGGCTGCGAAATCAAAATTCTTTACCTCAATGGCATCAAAATTAGGTGCAAAACCGGCTTCCTCCATCTCTATTTTCACAAAACCAAGCTCCGAATTATTAAGCACAATAATCTTAATGGGCAATTCATATTCTACAGCTGTTGAAAAATCCTGAAGTGACATATTAAAAGCTCCATCCCCCACCAAAGCCCAAACTTCCCGGTCAGGAAATTGCATTTGAGCTCCAATAGCAGCTGGTAGCCCTACAGCCATGGAGCCATGATTAAAGGAGCCAATAATTCTTCTCTGCGAGTGGAAATTCATAAAGTTACTCGACCAGATAGCGGATGTACCTGTATCAATGACAAATATTGCATCATCGGCAGCAATATCGCTTATTTGCCTGGCCACCACCTGCGGATGCATGATTTTGAAGTCCTTTTCTCCGTCAGAGGTTTTGCAGTTATGATCGAGCCAATTTTTAAACTCTTTATTTAATTTTTTAACCCATTCAGAATTCTTCTTGATCTCGCAGTTTTGACTAACATAATTTACAAAATGCTTGATATCAGCATGCAAGCCAAGCGTAACAGAGGTACGGTTACCAATATTTTCTGGACGTATGTCTACCTGAATGGTTTTGGTGTTGTCAGGCAGGAATGAGGTATAAGGAAAATCAGTACCCAGCATGATTAACAAATCACATTTCATCACTGCCTCATAGCCTGACGGATTGCCGATAAGTCCTGTAAGTCCTACTACATTTTCGCTGTTATGATCAAAAATATCGGATGCTCGTACGGTGTGCGTAATAGGGGCATTTATTTTCTTTGCAAACGCCAGCACTTCTTGCCGGGAAGAACGGCAACCGGCTCCTGCCAAAATCCCTACTTTATCGGCCTGATTAATTAATCTCACAGCTTTTTCTAAGTTTTCCTGATTTGGCATCACTGTAGAATGAGATCGAAATACAGTATGAACAAAATCCTCATTTGCTGAAGGCATTTCCGCTATATCAGCAGGTAATTCAATCCTGCATACACACTTACGATTAATAGCAATACGCAAGGCTCTCAATATAACCCGTGGAGCTTCTTCAGGTGAGCGAATAATTGCCTGGTATTCACATATATCGTCAAACACTTTGGTCAAATCTACTTCCTGATGATAGTTTGTGCCAATGTGTTCTACAGGTACTTGCCCGGTAATAGCTAAAACAGGTGAACGCTCTTTTTTGGCATTATATAATCCATTTACGAGGTGCAATGCTCCCGGGCCAACCGTGCTGGCACATACACCGATATTATCATTTAGTTCACCTTGCGCAAATGCGGCAAAAGAAGCATTTCCTTCATGTTTCGTTTTTACCCATTTCACCTCACTTTGCTTGGCCATAGCAGAAATAAGAGGGTTGAGAGCGTCACCTGCTACTCCAAAAATATGCTTTACGCCTTCATTGGTTAATATTTGCAATAATTGATCAGATACATTTGTACTCACAGCTTTTGTTTTAATGTTTGAAATCCAAAAAATAATCTGTAGCTAAAAGAACCTACCGATACAGCACCTGAGTCAAGCGATAGTTTTTCTTGAACAAAAAGTCTGTGGTGCATACGGCTTAGGCAGTGATAATCTGGTAGCCATCTTTCACCAGATTTCTTACACTTGGGTGGCCATTATAATCCTGTAAAAAAGGAATTCCTGATTTTTCTACCCCGTCCTTGGCATTAAATGCCTTGGAACAGAAGTGGCAGGCACCAAGTATATGAGGTCTTATCTTCTGAAATGACTGGTTAAGGGGATGGTCTTCGTCAGCAAGTTTCCCGGGCCAGGTCACTCCGGCTCCGTCAAATAGGAGTTTTGCCTCGTCTCCGTTTTCGGCAAATTCAGAAACTATTTCCATTGCGTTGGAAATACGTCCCATGTCTGCATGTGATTCTGAATCTGCAAATACAATTACTGCTACTTTACTCATAATCACTATTGTTTTTTAGTTTTAACATTTGTGCAAAATGCGTTTAAAAAGACGAAATGAATACTAAACCTGACAGATAAAATGAAGAAAATCTGAATAAGGGATGCTGAATTCAAAAAACAAGGATTTTCATTATTTCCATTTTTCAATTTGCTTAAGCGCATCCTCCACCTGCTGTACTGGTAATTTGCAAACTTTATTTTTACAGACATAGATTATAGTTTCATCCTTTACCAATTTATTTTTGAGCAATGACAGATTTTCCTCAGCACCGCCCATAAATATTGCAGTTGGCAAATAATGGCTTTGCATGGCCAAATTTTTATTTTGGGCTGCATCCCCCATAATCGCTATTTCGTAGGGTTCGTAGGCCATCAGCCCCAAAAGTGATGCCCAGTTGGCATAATAAGGCCCTGCCTCTGGAATATCATCCACCACATGATTGAGCATAGTTTTGCTCATTTGAATATAGGGTTTGTGGTAGTAATATTCACCCATTTTATAAAGTACGTGGGCCATTAAGGAGTTCGAGGCAGGAATAACATTATCGGTAATTTCCATTTTACGGGCAATCAACTTTTCAGATTGATCAGAGGTATAGTAAAACATACCGCTTTTTGGATCTTGAAAATGCGCAATGCTGTAATCAGTAAGCTTTTTAGCCAAATCCAGCCAGTGCTTATCAAAAGTAGCTTGATAAAGATGGATATAAGCATCAGCCAGCAATGCATAATCGTCCAAAAAAGCTTCAATTCCTGCTTCACCGTCCCAGCCTTTCCGGCTGGCAGGATTATAATTTCTCCACAATCTTCCATTTTTACGCATCATATTAGCCTCCAGAAAATGGGCGTTTTTCAGTGCTGTTTTCAAATAAGCCTCATCTCCCAAAGCCAGATAAGCATCTACGTAGCCTTTTAACATCAAGGCATTCCAGCTTGTGAGCACTTTATCATCAGTGGAGGGGCGTTCCCTTTTGCTCCGCGCTTTTAAAAGCTTCTTTTTGGCAGATTTGAGCATTTTATCCCATTCTTGCAAGCTCATATCATTGTTTTCTGCAAATTCCATTTTTTCACTTTCCCTGTACAAAATATTATTGCCGTGCTCCCAGTTGCCTCTGTTTTTTACCCCGTAATAATCCTTAACAAGTTCAGCAGTTTTCCCATCCAGTACCTGGTCAATCTCTGAACTGGTCCAAACGTAAAACTTACCTTCTTCGCCTTCGCTATCGGCATTGAGCGATGAATAAAAGCCGCCCTGTGAACTGGTCATTTCCCTCTTTATGAATTCAAGTGTCTCGCGAATCACTTCTGCATAGGTTTCATCTTTCGTCAACTTGTAAGCATGGGCATAAAGACTTATGAGCTGCCCATTATCATAAAGCATTTTTTCGAAATGTGGCGCAAACCAATCAGCATCGGTGGAATAACGGGCAAAACCACCTCCTATCTGGTCGTAAATTCCTCCTTTTGCCATTTCATCCAGTGTTGTAACAACGGCTTCCAGTGCCTTATCTTTTCCCGTGAGATAATGGTATTGCAACAAAAACTCCCAACCGGTGGGTAATGGAAATTTCGGGGCTTTGTCATATCCACCTTTTTTGAAATCAATTCTCGAAAGCCAATTTTGGAAGAGTGTTTTGTAAGAATTTTTGAGAAACTCCGCAGTACTATCCCCGGCTACCGTGATTATTTCTTGGCTTTGAATACCCTTTGTGAGTTGTATTGCCTGTTGCTGGACTTTTTCATAGTCATTGCGATAGACATCATTCATTTGATTCAAAACCTTTATCCACTGGTCTTTAGAGAAATAGGTTCCTGCATAATATGGTTGTCCATTGGGCAGGGCAAAAGCATTGAGCGGCCAGCCGCCTCTTCCCGAGAGTAATTGCACGGCATTCATATAAATCTGATCGATATCGGGCCGTTCTTCGCGATCAATCTTAATGGGCACAAAATGCTCATTCATGATTTTAGCTACTGTGCTGTCCATAAAAGATTCATGTTCCATCACATGACACCAATGGCAGGCTGCATAGCCAATGCTGATCAGCAAGGGCTTGTTTTCTTTCTTGGCTTTTTCCAACGCTTCGGCCCCCCATTCATGCCAATTTACCGGATTATCGGCATGTTGCCTGAGATATGGACTTTTGGCATCAGCCAGGTCATTGAGTTCAGAATTCTGATCCTTACTGTTTTTCGAGTATTCATTCGTTTCACCGTTTTGCCCACATCCCGTGAGTATTACGAATTGAAAAAGAAGAACTGATAAAATATATTTACTATTCAACATCATTTTTTTTATTTAAAATTCATCCATTGTCCATTGTCCATTGCCCATTGAAACTAAAGATCATTCCCCAAGGCCACGTAATAGCTGTATTGTGCTTTGTTGTAATCGGCTACTGCTTTAATATAATCCAATCTTGCCTTGATATACACTTCCTGCGCCTGCAAAATCTCAAAGGGACGGGCAGTACCCAGTTTCTGTCGCTGAATGCTTTGCTTCAAAGCTTCTTCTGCAAATTGATTTCCCTCAAAAGCTATTTCCATTTGCTCTTGGGCAGCGGAAATAGAAGCTTTGGCCGCCAATATTTCTTCATTGATCTCTGCCTTTTGCCGCTCGATTTTTGTTTGCTGAATACCAATGCGCGCATTGTACTGTTTCAGGTCGCCACCATAAAACAAGCGGCCCAGGGGAACCTGCCACATCAATGAAAGATTGACTGCACCAGTGGGGTACAATTGATTGGTTTCAGGATTCTGTATAGGATCCATAGCACGTACATCATCCGATAAACCACCAAAATAAGTACCGAAAGTGTTCAGTCTCAGTTCGGGTATTAGCAAGCCCGTAGTAGTGGTTTTCTTTTCCATTAGCAGCGATTGTTCCTCAAATTCCAGTGCTTTGATTTCCGGTCTGTTTTGATAGCTGGAATCAAAATCCACTGTGGATATTCCATTTTCCAAATTCAATGGACTTACTGCCGTATCAATGCTTACGAGTTTTATACCCGGTTTTAAGTTCAGCAATTTCACAAGCCTGGCAGATTTTCTATTGTATTCGGCTTTGGCATTCAGCATCTGTACTTTCAAGTGATTCACATTGCTTTTTGACAACAAGGATTCCGATTCATAGGCAATACCCGATTCTACCTGAATTCCGATTTGCTGTGCAATGGTATCGGCTTGCTCCACCAATTGATCGTAGGCTTGAAAATAGAGTTGGGCAGACATGAAATCGTAATAGGCTTCAATACTTTCCAGCAGTGCCTGATTGCGCTCCGACTGTGTGCGGTATTCTGCGGCACTAACTTTTAATTGTGCTGCTTTCTTTTTGTAAATGCCATTTGCAAAATCCAAAGAGGCATCGAGTCCAAGACCTGCCCAAAGATTGTCGCGATTGACATCCAGAAAAAAACCTCCATCGGCATTCATGGCCGCTCCCCAAAGCTGATGGGTTTGCACACCTGCATGTAGGTCGGGCAGCCACCATTCTTTGGCTTTGCTCAAATCGGCAGCGGCAAGCTCCTGTCGTTGTTTGAATTCCTGAATGGTCAGATTGTTTGCTCCGCCTAATTTTAAAACCGTTTCTAAGTTAATAGGAATAGTATCTTGAGCAGTTGCTTTTTGTCTATTTAATAATAGGCAACTGGCAATTAGCAATAGGCAAAAGCTTCGCTTTAGTAAATTAGCAATAAGCAATTTGCAATAGGCAAATTTATCCTTATTACCATTTGCTAATTGTTCATTGCCCATTGTCCATTGCGTCCGCAGGACATTTTCCAATTGCCAATTTTTATTTAAACATTTCATAATTTCAATATTTTTCAGGATTATTTAACATGTGATAAAGTAATCTTCCTACTTCTTCATTTCTTTCTGTTAGTGCTTTGTAGAGTTCAGTTTTGATGTATTCACAATTAAGGGCAAAATCCAACCAGACACCAGTTTCTGAGTTTTCAGCATCACAATCAGAGATTTTAGAAACAAAATGTGCCGGATATTGTCGCTTGCGATAAGCTTCTGCCATATTCGTGCACACGCTTCTTGAGGACCTTCTGATCTGATCAGTCAGCGAATACCGCTCTTCCTTTGGAAAGGACTTACTAATTTGAAAAATATCCATAGCCAGTGAAAAAGCTTTCTGATACACCTTGGTTTCTTTAAAATTTTTAGCCGCCATATTTACGTGATTTAATTATAAATTAAAATATTATTTACCAATCGCATATTGTCCATTGCCCATTGCCTATTTGCTCATTGCGTCCGAAGGACAATTGCCTATTGAATAATTGGTTCAACAATTTGCCCTGGTTTCACCAGGCTCTTTCCCTGCACGATTACCTGTGTTTCTTTTGTTATTTCAGGATTCAGGACTTCAAAATAATCCCTGCCTGTTAGCCCTATTCTCAAAGGAATGCGCTCCACAATTCCCTCTTTCACAATCAAAACATGCGCTTCGTCCTGATGCATGGTTTTGGCTATATGGGGCAAGGAAGGCACATCTTTGCGACCGCTTATTTGCATCAATGCTTTGGCGTACATTCCTGTCAGAATCTTATTGTCAGGATTGGGAATATCAATTTCCACCTGCATGGTTTTTGAACCCGGATCAAGTGCATTGGCCATACGAGTAATTTTGGCCTGAAATGATTCACCGGGCAATTCAGGAAAACTGATCTTGACATCCATTCCTACCCGGACGGCTGTAGCATCTCTTTCCGGCAATGGAACAGTGATTCTTACCGGATCTGTTTGTTGTATTTCAGCAATAGATTGCGGATTATCTTCATTCAAACCGTTTTGCAATAAAGCTCCATTATCTACAAAGCGTTGGGTAATGACGCCATCAAAAGGAGCATTAATAGTTAAAAAACCAATGCGGTCATTGATGGCATTCTTTTCAGCCTGAAGTGTTAGAAAATCGGCTTCTGCTTCTTCAAGTTGTTGGATAGTTGTGAGGGCCGGAGTTTTCTCCCTAATAGATTTCAATCGCTCATAAATGGATTTTTTCGCCTGCAATTGGGCTTTCAACTTTTCGAGCTGTCTGTACAATTCAGGATTATCCAATATGGCAATCACTTCCCCTTTTTTCACTTTGTCGCCTATGTCCTTTCGCATTGCTTTTACATAACCACTTTCCATGGCATAAAGCATTACTTTTTGATTGGGCATAGCCCTTCCCGTAATCAGAACTTCGGCAGTAAACTCCCTGGCTTGAGGATGAACAACCTCTACTTTTTGAGTTTTATTTGATTCCTTATTTCCATCAGAAGTTTTCTTTTTTTGAGTATCGTTGTTGCAAGCAGACATGAAAACAAGCAATAGACAACAGGCAATAGGCAATATTTTACGGTGAATAGAACTTTGCAAATTGTCCATTGTATATTGCTCATTGTCAATTGCCAATTGCATATTACTCATTGCCAATCGCTTATTTAATTTTAATACTATGTTTGTTATAAATTTCATGATTCTTCTTTTTTAGCAATTAATGAATAAAGTACAGGGATAATATAAAGTGTGAGCAGTGTGGCCATAAAAGTTCCACCTATTACAGCTATGGCAAGCGGCACATTAGCTTCTGAGCCGGGACTTGTAGCCAATGCCGTAGGCAATAGACCAAAAATAGTTGTGGAAGCCGTCATCAAAACCGGCCTGAACCGATCGCTTGCTCCGTTTACAATCGCTTCTTGTCGCGCCTTGCCTTCCTTGACCAGGGCATTGATTCTGTCGATCAATATATTTCCATAAGAAACAGAAATACCCACCATCATAATAATGCCCATGATGGATTGAATACTTAGGTATGTACCTGTAATCCACATCAAGGCAGCTATACCAATAATTCCGAGCGGGAAGGCAAAAATGATAATCAAGGGTTGCCTGAAAGACCTGAACAGCGGTGTTATAATCAGAAAAGCCAGCGCAATGGCCAATCCCAAACCTAAGCTCAGTCCGCCAAATGCATCTTTAATGATGGCCACTTCCCCCTGAAAATTCACTTTATACCCAGGTGGAATATCCATATTGTCAATGATATTTTGAATTTGATCGGATACACTACCTATATCCGAGCCTTCTACATTGGCATATACATTGAATGCTCTTGTCAGGTTGTGGTGGTTGATCTCTACCGGATTGGTGCCATCACTTATTTTTGAAAAATGCCTGAAAGGAATGGTTTTGTCAAAGGTTTGACTGCCTACACCCACATTTTCCAAAACAAACTTATTGTCAATGTTTTCCTCGGTATAGGTTACTCCTACATAATAATGGTTTCCATTATTTTCATCTATCCAAAAAGCCTTGTCAAAAGTAGCAGAGGAATTTAGCGCAGAAACCATGTTTTTGATGGCATCTACTGGCTCAACACCAAGCTCTGCAGCTTTTACCCGGTCAATATCAATGTTTTTTGCAGGTTGATCAATACGCTGAAGAACACGTACATCCCTGGTGGCTGCAATACTTGAAATGGTATCCCTGATTTGTTCTGAAATATCGCGAAGTACTTCAAGGTCGTCTCCTTTTACCTGTACATCTATTGGAGCAGGTTTGCCTTCATTCAATGCCGCTGTAATCAGCCCTCCCGTATTGAAACTAACTTCCACACCGGGAAATTTTTCGTGAAAAAGCTGGCGCAATTGCGAGGCATAATCAAATGTGCTCCTACTGTGTCCTTCCTTTAACTGCACCCCGATAAAGGCATCTTGTGTGCCCGAATTGGGCGTATAAGCTGCGGGCAGGTCGTAAAATACGCCAATATTGGAAATGATTTGCTCCAGGTCGCCTCCGGTTTCATTTCTGACGACCTGTTCCATTTTGGCAATGGTTTTTTCGGCATCCTGTAAAGTAGTGCCCGACTCCATGCGCACCTGTATTTCCATTTGACCCACATCCGATTTTGGAAACAATTCATATCCGGTATTGGACAATAGAAATAATGAGCCAAAGAAAAGCAGCCCGGTAACAATCAATACGGGTAATCTTAATTTCATCACATGCTCAAGGCTATTTTGGTAACGGATTTTCAAACGATCGATAAACCGCTGAAAAAATCCCAAGGCATTGGTTTTGCTTTTTTCTTTTGACTCGGGGAGATAATTCCGGAAAAAATATGCGGCTGCAATGGGTATCAGGGTCAGGGAGAAAATATAAGAGCCAATCATTGCACCTGCCACTGTTATCGCCAATGGCGAAAAAAGAAACTTGGTAATTCCCGTAAGAAACATCACCGGAAAAAACACGACTATAATCACCAATGTAGAAGCCAGGACAGGATTGGCCACTTCAAGGGCAGCATCCAATCCAGCTTGATAGGAATTTTTGCCCATTTTGAGATGCCTGTCTATATTTTCAAGCACCACTATGGAATTGTCCACCAATAAACCTAAAACCAAAGCAATGCCGCCAAGCGTAATGCTATTGATAGCCTGCCCTGTAATGAACAGCACTACAAAAGCAAAGAGAATAGAGAGTGGCAAACTGATAGATACTACCAAAGCCGAGCGGAAGTTGCCCAAAAATAATATCAACACGATCACCACTAAAATCAGTCCGCCCAAAACGGCATATGTCAAGCCCGAAATGGCATTTCGCACGTAGGAAGACTGGTCGAAAATGACATTCATCTCCACATCATCCGGCATGCGCTCCTTTAAATTTGGGATGGCATTTTTTACTGCATTTACAGAAGCAATGGTGTTGGCTCCCGAGCGCTTGAAAATAGGCAGATAGACCTGCTCTTTTCCATCCACACGGGCAATATTGGTTTGAATGGCGCTTGCATCTGCAGCTCTTCCCACATCTTTAATATAAATTGGTTTCCCATTTTTATAAGAAATGACTATATCATTGAAATCTTCCACATCAATGATCATTCCCTTGGCATCCACTCCATAATTGATATTTCCAATCTTGGCAATACCAGAGGGAATCATAGTGGTGTTTTTCTTAATCGCCTCATTCACCTCTGTTTGCGAAATGCCCAGTGCCTCTAATTTTGATGGATCTGCAAAAATATAAATCCGCCTAAGCGTGCCGCCATAAGCTGCCGGTGCAATAATACCTTCCACACCGCTTAGCATTTGCCTGAGATTATAGTAGGCCACATCGTACAATTCCTTGCCGGTCTTTTCCTCACTGCTCACCGTAAGTAGCATCAAGGGTTTGGAAGCCGTGGGGTCAAAAGGTTGCACCATAGGCGGCAAAGTGCCGGGAGGTTGATAGTACATATCGCTCATGGCATAGGAAGAAGTATTGGCCATCGCTTCAGCAGGGTCAATGTCTTCACCATAGAAATTAGTGACAATACTCACGCCCATAATGCTCTTGGAAAGCTGCTTTTCGATTCCGGGCGATTGCCCAGTCCAGCGTTCCATACGACTGGTAATATCCTTTTCCACTACCTCGGCCGGCATACCGGGATAGAGCGTTAATATTTGCATGGCTGATTTTTTGAATTGAGGAAGGATGTCCACCGGCATCCTCGGGATAAACACTCCCGCCAGTACTGCCACAATTATGGCAAATACAAGCACCAGATATGGGTTCTTGAAAGATAATTTTATCATGAATTTTTCCTTTTATTTAGAAATATGCAATTAGCAATGGGCAAATTTTGCCTTCAGCAAAAGCAACTAGCAATAGGCAATTTGCAATAAGCAAAAAGGGCAACTCATACCCATTATGCCAATTGTGTATTGCCAATAGCCAATTAAATTCTAAATAAAAGGAGGTGCCCGTAGCGGGCTGTCGCTAAGTAAGGGAGGGCCTGTATTGCACCGAATTTCGGGCAGTGGGCTATAAGGGGTCTTAGTTTGTGGTAATTTGACAAGGTCAAAGAGTACAGCTACTACAACTATGTTTTCTACTGAAATTCTTTCGCTCTGAGGAATTTGAAAATCGTCAATATCTGCACTGACTTGCCCACAGTGCATGGGCGGCAACAAAGCTGTTTCTTCACCATCATATGCTTCCCAAATCTCACAGGGACTGGGGCCATCATATTCATGCTCGCCATGTCCGAGCGGATGGCCAATACAAATCATCTGCCAGGGGAACAGTATTGCCCCCATAAGAAATAGCAGTATTATGGATTTGAATTGTTGCATTTCCGCCAAATGTAATAATTTAAATGCTATGCAAAAAATAACTGAATTAATACAAGCCTGTATTGTAAAAATTAACTTCTTACACCAATTCCCCACAATTTCACTTACTCTTATAAAAATATTTGATTGCTTCAAGTGCCAGGTTAATCCTTTGTATTTCGCGGTGTACTTGTTTTTCAGGATTTGAGCTTGTTTTATCAAAAAAGAAAAACTGCCTTTCTTTTACGGGCATGTCATTTAAATAAGCGATAAAACATTGCAGGTTGAAATCTTTAATGCGCATTGTAATCAAGGGATTGAGCTGCTTTTGGTGCGGCCATTCCATAAAAGCTTTTATTTCGCGCAGGTAATCTTCCAATAATTCTTTTTTTTCATCTTTTTCCACTTTGGAAACAATAGCTTCGCCCTGTTGCATCAGTGCTTCTAAAAATCGGATAATTTCACGGTCGGAAGAACGCATAATTCTGGATATCTTTACTTTGTTTATTCACGGCAAAGTTCTGCATAATTTATTTCTATTTCAGCGATGATCAAATATGGCCTGTTACTTTTTGTCTGTTTGCTTTCACTTCCAATTAAAGCACAGCGACTTGCCGAATTTATAAGCAATTGGGAAGAAAAGCGCCATCGTTTCCTACCTATACCGCTTATAGCCTACACTCCTGAAACCAATTGGATGTTTGGTGCAAGTGTGGCACATCTTTACAGGTTGAAAGATGATTCATTGTCGAATGTATCCTACACTTCACTCACAGGATTTTATACGCTCAATAGACAGTATGTTTTTAATCTGCAATTTCAGTTTAATTTCAAAGAAAACACCAATAGACTTGAGGGAGCGGCAGTTTTTGAGAAATATCCTTTTCAATACTTCGGTCTGGGCAATTGGAATACTTCAGAAGATCGTGAAGCTTATAATTCCAATCAAATGGTTTTGAAATTGCGCTATTTAAGAAAAGTACTGCCCGGGTTTTTTATAGGGCTTCAGGTGCGCCATCAAAGTGCCTATAATATTGAAGCGCAAAAAGAGGGAGGCTTGTTTGACCAGGGGCTGGTTCCGGGAGGAGATGGCTTTGATGCAACGGGAATTGGAGCTAATCTTACTTACGATACCCGGGATAATCCGTTTTATCCTTTTGAAGGGCATTATATGCAGCTTTCCAATCACAATTATCTGGATATCCTGGGCAGCGATATGCAATTTTACAATCTGAAATTTGATTTGCGCTCTTATGTAAATCCTGGCAACAGGGCACATGTGCTGGCCTTTCAGAGTGTTTTTGATTTTAATATTGGAGAACAGCCACCTTTTCTAATGATGGCACAAATAGGTGGGGAGCAGCTACTGCGTGGGATTTTGCGGGGAAAATACCGTGACCGGCATATGTTGTTGACTCAGTTTGAATACCGCTTTCCAATTTGGTGGCGTTTTTCAGGAGCTGTTTTTGGCGGAGCCGCTGAGGTGATGGATCAATGGAGTGATTTGGATTGGCCTGGTGTGCGATTGGCAGGTGGTGCCGGTCTGCGGTTTACGCTTAATGCGCAGGAGCGGCTCAATATCCGATTTGATGTAGGTTTTGGCCCCGATGGTTCCTGGAATTGGTATTTGGTATTGAACGAGGCTTTTTGATTAGTTCTTGAAGTAAGCAATAGTTGCTTCCTTGTCTTTGTCCATTGCTTTTACCAGATTTTCCAGGCTGTCGAATTTTTTTTCTGAACGCAGGTATTTGTAAAACTCTACTTTAAGGGTTTCTCCGTATAGGTCTTCATTAAAATTTAAAAGATAGACTTCCAGGCTGCGGATTTTTTTATCGTTGATAGTTGGCCGAAGTCCGATACTGAGCATTGCCAAATGCGTACTTTGGTCTTTTTCGCGCCAAACTTTTGCACAGTAAATGCCATCGGCAGGAACGAGTTTGTTTTTATCTTCTATCTGAATATTGGCTGTGGGGTAGCCAAGCGTTCTTCCAATTTTATCGCCTTCCTGTACTTGCCCGGTAATAGAGTAGGGGTGTCCCAGCATTTTCATAGCCTTGTCCACTGCTCCTTCAAAAAGTGCCTTTCGTACTTTGGTAGAACTCACGGCAATATCATTGACCAATTGCTTTTCTATTTCTATTACCCTGAAATCCAGTTCATCGCTAAATGACTGAATAGTCTGTATGTCACCTTTTCGGTTTTTTCCGAATTTATGATCATAACCAATAACAATAGTATGTGGATGGAATTTTTCCCAGAGCAATTCTTTTACATAATCTTCAGGACGTGTATTGGCAAATGCTTTGGTAAAAGGAATAACTACAAGGTTGTCAATGCCGTATTTTTCTAAAAGCTCGATTTTTTCATCCAAGGTATTGAGCAATCTAAGACTATCATCATCGGGATTGACCACAAGTCGCGGGTGCGGGTGAAAAGTGAGTAAAATGGTTTCACCATTGCAATCCTGTGCCATTTTCTTTAATTGTCGGATGATAAATTGATGGCCAAGGTGCACTCCATCAAAGGTACCGATGGTTAAAACGGCATTTTTAAAAGCGGGTAAATTATCCAGCGATCTGAAAACCCTCATGTGGCTTGCTTGTTTTTGAATTCTTTTAAATGTGCACTAAGTTCTTCAAGGTTCCAGGCATCTTCTAAACTGTAGGTGCCGATTTTTGTTCGGACAAGGCTGTGCAAGTAAGCTCCGCTGTTGAGGCGTTTTCCGAAATCATGCGCCACACTTCTGATATAGGTACCTTTGCTGCAAAGGATTCTAAAATAAACCAGGGGCATTTCTATTTTTTCTATTTTAAAAGAACCAATGACTATAGGGCGGATTTTTGTTTCTGTTTTAATACCTTTCCGAGCCGATTCATACATAGGTTTGCCGGCTACTTTCAATGCGGAAAAGGCCGGAGCTTCCTGTTCACTTTTACCTATAAAGCCTTTAGCTGTTTCGAGAATCGCATTTTCCGTGATGTGGTCGATTGGAAATTCCTTATCAATTTCTGTCTCTCTGTCAAAAGAAGGCCGCGTAGCACCGAGAAAAATACTTCCGGTATATTCCTTTTCCATACCCTGGTAATCCTGTATTTTCTTGGTGTTTTTTCCTGTGCAAATAATCAATAGGCCTGTTGCAAGCGGATCTAAAGTGCCAGCATGTCCGGTTTTGGCTTTGCAGAGATTCCGTATTTTTTTCACCACATCAAAAGATGTCCAGCCCAGTGGTTTGTCTATTAGTAGTGTGCTGCCTTCATTAAATTCGTATGTAAGTGAATGGGGCATTAATCGGAGTCTGTCTTGAGTGGCAAGTAAATTGAATTTGCTATTTGCCTGCAAATTTAAGGAAATATAGCAAGGGCATTAGTAGAAACTCCAAGAATTAAAAAGAGCTGAATTTTATTGTTTTCTGGCATTCCCCGCCTGAATGCCCGCCTGTCCCAGTTCGGGCAGGACTTTATTCGGGCAGGTGAGCAATAATTAATTTCCAGGCTCCTATTATGACATCAGTTTTTATTGTGTATTGAATAAATATTTAAATCCAATATTAGCAAGTTGATATTTTTGTATATTTAATCGATATAAAGATGTCTTGCTAAAAATTAAAATCAGAACACATGAAAAGGATTAAAAGAATCGGAATTTTTCAAACAGCCAAGGTTTTCGGAATTGTTTATTTTTTAATAACGGCATTTTTCATGATTCCATTTGCACTTATCAGTACAGTAATGAGTGATTATATTTTTCCTGAAATTCCATTTAGCAGTGGCATTGTATTTGTAATCCTGCCATTTATATATGGGGTTCTGGGCTTTGTTGTAATACCGATTGTGGTTTTAAATGTCGCATAAAATGCTCCTTAAAACCTACTTCGGCATAATACTTTTCGGAAATGCCTTAGCGGCATTAAATAATTTAATTGGTATAACAGCTATTGGTTGTTTTGTTTATAATATAGTGGCCGCCAGAACAGGGGGCATTGAATTTGAAGTGGAAACAGACTGATAAAGAGCCATAGAAATGATTCAGGTTATTACATTTTGGATGCGAAAACTGGATTCCCAGGCTAAATTCAAATCGGATGCTGATTTAAAATAATTTGTGCGCCTACAGGAGGTTCTGTTTTTTGCTATTCCTTTACTTCCAAAACCTTAAATTGTGTTCTGCGGTTGAGTGCGCGGCCTTCTGCTGTATTATTTTCAGCAATAGGTTGCTCTGAGCCATAGCCTTTGTAGCGCAGCCGATTTTTGTCTATACCCTGCTCAATTAAAAATTGATAAACAGATTTGGCTCGATTTTCTGAAAGCGTTTTGTTGTGTGCCTCACTTCCAGTGCTGTCTGTATGTCCAGATATTTCAATCACCAGGGATTTATTTTCTTTTAAAAAACCGGCAAATTCTGTCAACTCGGTTTTGGAAGCTTCTAATAATTCATATTTATCCACCTCAAAAAAGACATTTTTCAGCACTACTTCATTTCCGGCCTCTAATGCCTTCAGTGCAATTTCAAGGCTGTAATTCTGCATTTCAGCATCTTTAAGCGGAAAACTCTCCGAGTGGTACAAATATCCAGGCTTATTGATTTTTGCTGCATAATTTGCTCCATATGGCAGGCAGATCAAAAACTTACCATTTTCCTTATCGGTATTGATGCTTTCTACTTTTTCCTGGATATCGGTATCGTAAAAATCAATTTTAGCTTTCAGGCCTTCCTCACTTTCCTCATCGGTGACTTTCCCTTTTACATAAACCACATGTTCGGGGCGGGCAGCTTCGGGAATCATAAATTCATAAATATTAAACTGCAAACGCTCGCCAAAACGATCGGAAGCAATATAGCCTTTTGATCCGTTCAGTGAAACATAAATTCCCGCTTCATTAAAAGCAGAGTTGACAGGGAATCCAAGGTTTTCGGGTTTGCTCCATTGCCCATTTGCTTGTAAACGACTAAAAAACATATCGCTTTCACCAAATCCGGGATGTCCGGCAGAGGAAAAATATAGGGTTTTGCCATCGGGATGAAAAAATGGTCTTTGTTCCGAATAAGGGGTATTAATCGTTTCTCCCAGGTTCTCCGGCTTGCCCCATTGCCCGTTTTCCTGCAATTCACTTTTCCAAATATCAAGATGTCCAAAACCGCCTTCTTTTCTGTCGCTTACAAAAAATAAAGTTTTGCCATCCGCTGAAATATTGGGCTGGGTTTCTTTCATTTTACTGTTGATGGGAGCCGGCAGCAATCTTGGTTTTCCCCAGCGATCACCGGACTTTTCAGCCACTAAGATATCACAACCGCCAAAGCCGCCTTCAAATTCGCAGCGCGTAAAATACAAATGACGCCCATCTGCCGAAATACTATGTGCACCTTCATTGTCGGGCGTATTGATCAAAGGCAATCTTCTTGAAGGCATCCAGTCTCCCTGCCATTCACTCACATAAATATCTTCCTGCAACATGCCTTTTGAATCGGGCAGTTGACGTGTAAAATACAGCTCTGCCCCATCCGCAGTCATCGATGGAAAGTATTCTTTGTTTTCAGTATTCACATTTCCATTCAGGGCTTTGGGTTGGAAGGCTACTTTTACCTTACTGGCTTTTTCTGCAAAAGCAATATTTCTTTTGAGTTGCTCCAGTTCCATTTTTCTTGAGGGCGACATGCGGTCAATCATTCCATATTGCTCTACAAAAAGTCCGGCTTCTTGAAATTTGCCAATAGCAAAACTCATTTTTGCCAGGCGAAAATATAATTCAAGAGGAAAGCGCATGGTAGATTGAGCAATATCATTGTAGAGGTGGTAGGCTTTGTCGTAGTGGCGTATTTGTTCATAAAGATTGCCCAGTTCATAGTAGGCTTCAAGGTAATCTTCGTCTTTATCTATTGCTTTTTTAAAAGCTTCTTCAGCTTCTTTAATTCGCCCCCAATTCATGTGCTCTTTTCCTTCATTAAAATAGGAAAGGGCTTTTTTCTTGGGCTTGTAGGTTTGTGCACTTGTTGCCTCGCAGGAAAAGAAAAAGCAAAGGAGCAACAGAAAAAGAGTGTGGTTCAGGATTTGTATAGCTTTCATTCCTATTGATAGTATCTTAATCTCTATTTAAACATTGCTTTTTAAAACTGGAATTATTGCTGTCTATTGTCCACTGCCATTTATTGATCTCACTCATTTCTGTTTTTTTCCTGCCCGATTTTTTCAGGGAATTTGTAAATATTTATGCGTCTGTAAAGAAATATTCCAGCGCGGGTTTTGTTTGACATATTCAACGATTGAAGCACTGACTTTCTTGCGCATACTCCATTCCGGCTGAAGCGTTAAAATACAGTTTTTGTTCACGATTTCTGCATATTTTTCTGCCCATTCGAAATCACTTTTATTAAAAATTATGATTTTCAGCTCATTGGCTTTTTGAATAATCTCAGGTCTTGGGGCTTTGAATTTTTTAGGGGAAAGGCAGATCCAGTCCCATTTTCCTGTAAGTGGATGTGCGCCAGATGTTTCAATATGAATGCTAAAACCTTTTTTATGTAATGCAGCGCAGAGCACATCCATGTTATACATCAGCGGTTCACCACCAGTAATTACAGCCAGTCTCGAAGCTTGTTGCTCAGCTCTATTTATAATTTCCGAAATAGAAAGAATAGGATGTTCTTCTGCTTTCCAGCTTTCCTTTACATCACACCAATGACAACCGACATCACAGCCTGCCAGGCGAATAAAGTAGGCAGCTTTACCGGTATGGTAACCCTCTCCCTGTATAGTGTAGAAATCTTCCATTACAGGCAGTGCAATGGCTGCGTTGATATGTTTTGTAGAAATGCTCAAATCAATTGTAAATTTCTTTTTTTCCGGCTTTTAAGGTATTTAATAATAGCGAAATTCGAGTCATTGGCCCCACACCACCCGGCACTGGGGTAATATAACTGCACTTTTCAGCCACCTCATCAAATTTAACATCGCCTTTCAGCTTAAACCCAGATTTCTTAGACGCATCAGGTACGCGAGTAGTTCCCACATCAATTACAACTGCACCTTGTTTTACCATTTCGGCAGTCACAAATTCGGGTTTCCCAAGTGCTGCAATCAGGATATCGGCCTGCAAACACTCTTCTTTTAAATTTTGTGTACGGCTGTGACAAAGCGTTACTGTGCTGTTGCCCGGATTGGAATTGCGCGCCATTAAAATGCTCATGGGGGAACCCACAATATTGCTTCTCCCCAGAATCACACATTTTTTTCCACTGGTTTCTATATTGTATCTGCGCAGAATTTCAACGATTCCTGCAGGTGTTGCAGGTAAATAACAGGGCAGGTTCTGTGCCATTCTCCCAACATTAATCGGGTGAAAACCATCTACATCCTTTCTGAAATCTATAGCCAGGTTTATTTTGTCTTTGTCTATGTGTTTGGGCAAAGGCAATTGCACAATGTATCCATCAACATCGCTGTCATTGTTTAAATCACGCACGCATTTTAGCAATTCCTCTTCAGTTACTGAATCGGGGAAACGTACCAAACTCGATTTAAAACCAACCTCTTCGCAATCTTTGATTTTGAAATTGACATAGGTTTCGCTGCCCCCGTCATTGCCCACCAAAACAGCAGCCAAATGTGGTGTTTTGCCTCCATTGGCCTTTATTTGATCTACCTCGGCTTTTATTTCTTTCTTTATTTCGTCTGCTAATTTCTTTCCGCTGAGTAATTCCATTTATTGGTTTATTTATAGAAAAATTTGGATCAAAGTTCTTAAAACTGGTAAACGCATGCAAAGATAATTAACCTGAGTGCAATAAAGTCTTAATAATGATTAAACCCAGATTATTCATTAGAAATGAATAACCTGCCCTCTGGGCAGACGATTTTGCCCGGTAAATGGGCAAAATGTCTGGGTTTAACCATGACAATGAAAATCACCATTTTGGTATTCTCCATTTCATGATATTTATTGATTTTCATTCGTCAAATTATGCAATTGCTTTTCAATTGCATAATGCGGGTTAAATAAGGTTGAAAGCACTATTGTTCTGAACATACTGCCATTCCCCGCCTGTCCGCCCGGCCATAGCAGTCGGACGGGAATGACTTTAGTCGGGCAGGTGGGTGTTAAATAATTTCCAAATTCAGGTTTTTAGTATATTGCCGCTTCAATTTTCAGTTTTAAGCAATAGAAATGATGAAGCACCCCTATTTCAATGAAGACCATGAAATGTTTCGCAGCAGTGTAAAACAATTCGTAGAAAAGGAAATTCTCCCTTTTGCCGATCAGTGGGAAGAAGATAAAAAAATACCAAAATCCCTCTGGACTAAAATGGGGGATCAGGGTTTTCTGGGCATCAATTTTCCTGAAAAATACGGAGGCACTGACAATGATTTTTTCTATTCCGTAATCCTGCTCGAAGAACTGGCAAAATCAGGCTATGCAGGTGTATCAGCAGCCCAGGGTGTGCATCAGTATATGTCAACAGCGCATTTGCTCAGAACCGGCAGCGATTTCCTGAAAGAAAAATATTTGCCCAAAGCCATCAGTGGAGAATGGATTGGTTCGCTGGCTATAACAGAACCGATAGCTGGCTCTGATGTGGCCAATATCAAAACAACGGCTGTCAAAAAAGAGGGGCATTACATCATCAATGGTCAAAAGACCTTTATTACCAATGGGGTGTTTGGCGATTTTATTTGCCTGGCTTGTAAAACAAAACTTGAAGATGGCATCAATGGCATTAGCTTGATCATGGTAGATCAAAATTTACCAGGGGTAAAGAAAAACCAACTTAAAAAAATGGGCTGGCACTGTTCTGATACAGCAGAACTCTTTTTTGATGATGTAAAAGTGCCGGAAAACCATTTGGTGGGAGAGGAGAACCAGGGTTTTTTCTACATCATGGATTGCTTTCAGTTGGAAAGACTGGTTACTGGAATTTCATCAGTTGCTGGTGCTGAAGCCGGAATTGATGCTACACTGAAATATATGTCTGAACGGGAAGCTTTTGGCCGAACTTTAAATAAATTCCAGATTTTGCGCCATCGTCTGATTGATTTATATACTGAATTGGAATCGGTACGACAGCTTAGCTATTATGCCAGTTGGAAACACCAAAATGGACAAGATGCTGTAAAGGAATCCTGCATGTCGAAATTGAAAGCAACTGAATTGGCAAAAGAAGCATCTGATGTGTGTTTACAGATGTTTGGTGGCAATGGATACATGCACGGCTACCCGATTGAAAGAATGTACAGAGACGCACGGGTAGGCACTATTGTGGGCGGAACTTCTGAAATTATGAAGGAAATCATTGGTAAAATATGGCTCGATGACGTATCTTACAAGCCCGTTTATAAAAATTCCCAAAAAGATAAATTAAAAGAAGAGAAAATGAGTAAAAAACCAGAAACAGCAAGAGAAATTATTGAATCATTACCGGAAAGGTTTAAAAGCGAGAAGTCAGAAGGAGTAGATACAGTCTTTCATTTCGACATTGAAGGCGAAAGAGGAGGCCAATGGACTATTACAGTTGCCGAACAGAAACTGGATTTGAAAGAAGGCTTGCACGGTGAAGCCAAATGTGTGCTGAAAACCAAAGATGCAGTTTATGAAGACTCAGAATTGGGCCGTACCAATGCTCAAATGGCAGTAATGATGGGGAAAATAAAAATTTCCAATATTGGTGAGATGATGAAATTTGTGGGGCTCTTTAAAAGACTGCACTAATAAAGGATTCCGCAAAATATAGAGCTGTCCCTTGCGGGCAGCTTTTTTTGTTTCTAACAAATGGCAATCATGGAAGAAAAAAACATTTTCCAAAGCATTTTTAAAAGCATCCCTCAAAGGTTTTTGCCAAAACGCTGTAAGCGAAAATCCGTTAGTGTTTTGTTTGAATTTTCAGATCAGATGGACAAGAGTTTTATAGTGGCTATTGATCAGGATGTGTGCAAGACAATCTATCCGGTAGAAAAGCATGTATTTGACTGCAAGGTAGAAAGTACCTTGTCAGACTATGTTGATCTGGAAACCGGGAAATTAAGCCCACAGGAAGCCTTGATGAGTGGTCGCCTTATGGTCAGCGATATTGAGTTGATGCTGGATTTTAGCAATGCTTTTATGCCATTCAGCGAATTTGAAAAAACCCGGCACTCAGGTTCAACGCAAGCCAATAAAACAAAAGCAAAAACACATCGTCCGGAAAAATCCGGCACTCTGAAAGATTTGCTGGTTTTGGATTTCACCAAGCTATTGCCCGGTCCTTTGTGCAGCAGAATATTGGCCGATAGGGGTGCGGATGTAATAAAAATAGAAGATCCCTCCAGCCCCGACAGTATTCGGGGATTTCCTCCTTTTGAAGGCGATCAGAGTTTGTTTTATAAAGCTTTGAACAGAAACAAAAAAAGCTGGAAAATCGCTTTTAGGGACAAATCGGAAAAAGAAGTATTACTGGAAAGAATTGAATCAGCTGATGTTTTAATTGAGCAATTCCGTCCCGGGGTGATGAATGCCTTTGACCTGGATTATGAAACGCTGAAAGCCGTCAATCCTTCCCTGATTTATGTGTCCATAAGTGGCTATGGCCAAAAAGGTGAGTACGCTTCCGAACCCGGCCATGATATCAATTATATGGCAAGGTCGGGTGTGTTGAGCCAGATCAAAGATGAGCACGGTAAGCCTTTTGTTCCCGCAGTACAGATTGCTGATATTTTTGGCGGATCTATGCAGGCTGTGCAGGAAATTCTGTTTGCATTGATAGAAAGAAACCAAAGCGGAAAAGGACAGCACATTGACATCAATATGACGGGCGGTGTTACCCCGCTTTTAACGCTTACTGCCACACATTTGCAGGGAACCAGTGATGAAAACAGCTTTGTGCTGAACGGACAACACATCAATTACAGCATTTACCAAAGCAAAGAGGGCGATCATTTTGCGCTGGGTGCACTGGAACCTAAATTCTGGAACCGCTTTTGCGAACATATTGAAAAAGAAGAATGGAAAAGCCGCCTGCTCAGCAATGACAAGAAACACCGCGATGAACTTAAGGCTTTGTTCAAAAGCAAAGACAGCGACTACTGGCGAAAAATAGAAAAAGCGGGTGACTGCTGTCTTAGCGAAGTCCTGGATATATCAAAGGGCATAGACAAATTCCCCGAATTCTGGTCTGAAACCAGTGGAGGGAATAAATTTCCAGCAGCACCTGGATTTAATTTCTGGGAGGCACCGGATTTGGGGGAAGATGAATAATGAGTCCTAAGTACTGAGTTAAGCAGTGAATTCAAAGGCGTCACGAGCGGAGCGTGGTGATCTCTATGGGTTTTTCTCAAAATTAATTTCTCGCAAAGCCGCAAAGCCGCAAAGATTGCAAACCATTAAGCACAAAAGTTTATGAAAGCCTCTACTGCGACAAAAGCCACAGGATTCGGTCGTAGGAAATGGTGTAGTGCAGGATTACAATTAACCCAAAAGCCAAACCCACCTTTGTCATTCCCATATCATAAAGAGACCAGCTGGCAAGGGCAAAAAAGCACAATTCAATAAGCAAGCGAACGAGACCGGGCGTAACAATGGGTGCAGCACCTGAACGGCTTGAATCATTGGGTACGGCAAACATTCCCCAAATTAGGGCAAGCACAAGAGGTATTCCAATGGCCAATGCATAGCGCAACCATCCTTCACTTTGTCTCCAGCCCCACATACCTACTGAAACAAGCGCAGTGATTTCCAGCAGAAAGCGAAGTGCAAGATTGATTGGATGTGATGCCATGATTGTGAGTTATAAGTGATGAATTATGTTATGGGTAAAAGTAGTAAAATCAAAGGCGTTATCACGAGCGAAGCGTGGTGATCTTTAAGGGTTTAGGGGAAGTTTATTTCTATGGATAAGAACCGCTTTGCTAATTCCTGCGCAAGAGGGGGAGGGGCCGAAACTCACTTCTTCAGAAACGAAAGAGGAAATGACTGTATTAGCTTTATTTTGTGCTGTGTACAATTTTTTTTATTATCTCTTTTCTTTTTTTATCAAACAGGTCTGGATGACGCTTCATATCATAGAGAACAGGATTTTCAATAATAGATAGAAGTCCTGCCAACTCCTCATTATTCAAATCTTGTAAATCTTTATTGAAGTAAGCCCAGGAAGCATCCCAAACTCCATTGACATCACGCAAAAAATTATATTTGCTACTAATGTAGTTCAGACATTGTTCTTGTGAAACATAGTCTTCTAATTCTAGTCCAATCATCGTTGGAGCTAATTTGTAAAAACCTCGAGAGTAATTAATATTTTCACTTGATGTAAATAATGCTACCTTTCTGCAAGGACATCGTCTGTCTGAGTTCTTATTAATCAAATGTTCTGTGACATATCCCCAGTAATTACTTTTCAGAGAACCTGGATAAAGTTTACAGTAGGCTTGCAGAAAGTTCTCAGGAAGTTCTTTACTTTGTTTAATTGAGGCAACTAATTCCTTCTTAGTATCTGTTTGCAAGTATTTTTTTCCTCCAGTTTCCAAGATGATTACTACACCTGAAACCAAAAGGAAACCGAAAAAGATTAAAAAGATTAAAACTCGTTTTGTGATTCTCTTCAGTTTCATTGTTCAAATTGTCCCAACATGTTTATACTCATCCAACCACCCTTAGCTGTCTATGTATGACTATTGTCATGCTTTATTGTGAAGTTAACTCTTTTCATAAATAAAGTAAGACCCCTCTGGGGTCTATGAAAGTTTAACCCTCCTTTTTATAAACATTGGATACCTCCGGCATCATTCTTATTGTACAGTATTGCATTTTATGCACTCCAGAAAGCAAGCGTATTAGAAACCCTAATTACATTCAAATATATTGTTGTAAAAATGAGTTCATCCTGGAAGGATGATATGTCTATAAACAGGCTAAACTCACCCACTCCCTGATCCCGGAGGGATCATATGTTATAGTCCGAATGATGTGTCTGTAATCAACCCGAATCCATTCAAGCTTTAAATATTCTGTTAGCAGATAAGTCAATAAAAAACCCCATTACCTTCTCATTGAATGATATCCATGATTTAATATAATTTTATCCACACCGAACTTTGATCAATGGAAATCGTTAAATTTGAATAAAACAAAGCATATGAGAACACTGCGCCTGAACATACCTGATTCGGTTGAAAAAAACGACTCGGAATTAACAATGCTAATAGCAGCCAAATTATATGAAGATACTACGCTTTCTGCCGGACAAGCAGCTGAATTGGCAGGGGTTTCTAAAAGAACATTTATTGAAATGCTCGGCAAATATGGTGTTTCAGTTTTTAGTAAATCTTCTGATGATTTAGAATCGGATATTTCCAATGCATAGTTGTGTAATAGTAGATACAAGTGTACTTATTATCTTCGATAAACTCAACAGATTGGATTTACTAAAGAGTATCTATACTAAAGTTTATATAACTGATGAAATAGCAAAGGAATACAATAAACCATTGCCTGATTGGGTAATTCCTGAAAATGTTAAGGACATTAAGTATCAAAGGTTTTTATTGGCCCAGATTGATCTTGGAGAGGCTTCTGTTTTAGCTCTTGCCATAGAAAAAGAGAACCCATTAGTGATTCTTGATGACTTAAAAGCGAGAAAATTTGCAAAGAATATAGGTTTTAAAATACACAGGAACATTGGGTGTAATTCATAAAGCCAAATTACTTGGCTTGATAAATAAAATAAAACCGTTTTTAGATCAATTACAGAATACGGATTTTAGAATTTCTGATAATATTTTAAAAGAATTACTTCAAAAAAACAAAGAATAATATCAACTTTCACAAGTTTCTTATCTGCCAATAACAAACCCCATTTCCCATATTTAAATTGCTATTCTAAGCCTTATCTTTGAGCGATGAATCGAACTGGCGCAATTGATGATAAAATGGAGGCACTGGGAGCAGTCGTGCTGTTGCCCACCTACAACAATGCCGCCAAATTGCCTGCCGTTCTTGAGGATATTCTAAATTACACCCATCACATACTGGTCGTCAATGACGGTTCCACAGACAATACCCGTCAGATTCTCAAAAAATATCCCGATTTAGAAATATTGCATTTTGGGCAAAACCAGGGAAAGGGTATGGCCTTGCGCAAAGGTTTTGAAAAAGCCCTGGAACTCGGCTATCGCTACGCCATCAGCATCGATTCAGATGGGCAGCACCTGGCAAAAGATATGCCTGTATTTTTAGATAAAATTGAAGAAAACCCTGGGGTGCTTTTGGTAGGGGCACGAAACATGTTGCAGGAAAATGTACCCGGCACAAGCAGCTTTGGGCATAAGTTTTCCAATTTCTGGTACCGCATTGAAACGGGCATTGATCTTCCTGATACGCAATCGGGCTATCGTTTGTATCCGATTGAGCAACTCAGTAAAATGCGTTTTTTCACCAGCAAATACGAATTTGAGATAGAGGTGTTGGTTCGCGCAGCATGGGCAGGCATTAAAGTGCTTCCTGTCCCAATAGAGGTTTACTACCCGCCACAGGAAGAGCGTATATCCCATTTCAGGAAAGTGCCCGATTTCACACGGATCAGTATCCTGAATACCGTATTGGTGCTGCTGGCTTTTCTTTTTGTCAGACCCTGGCAATTCATTCGCTCTTTTCAAAAAAAAAATATACGGCAATTGGTCAAAACCCACTTATTCAATCCCGAAGAATCGGCAGAGAAAAAAGCGCTTTCGGTGGGCTTTGGCGTTTTTATGGGCATTGTGCCGATTTGGGGTTATCAACTTGCAGCTGCTTTGTTGCTGGGGCATTTTTTAAAGCTCAATAAGGCCATTGTGGCCATTGCTGCCAATATCAGCATTCCGCCCAATATTCCCTGGATAATTTTTCTGAGTTTTAAAATGGGTGGTTTGTTTGTGGAAAGTCCGGCTGACATTGACTATAATGCAGAATTTCAATTGTCCAATTTGCAAAACATCGTGCAGACCCATTTGCTGCAATACGCCCTAGGCAGTTGTCTGTTCGCTGTACTAATGGGGCTTGCGCTGGGATTTGTGGCTTATGTATTTGCTTCGGTAAAGACACAGCATAAAACAATGTAATCAATCTGAAAAAATGCAGCGTACATTTCTGTTTATTTATGAATCAATAAAAAGCCAAAAAGCCTTTGCTGCTATTGTTTTGCTGCTTTTTTTGCTTGCAACAGGCTGGATGAGCTCACAGTTGGAATTCAAAGAGGACATCAACAAGATCATTCCCAATGATGATGAATTAGAGAAGGTCAACCTGGTATTTGAGAACAGCCGCTTTATGGATAAAATGGTGCTGACTATTTATGCCAAAGACAGCAGCAAAAGCGATCAAGATCAATTGCTGAAAGCAGGTGATCATTTGGTTGGACAAATGGACAGCCTTTTCAGGCCAAATTACATCCGCAAGATCAATTATGAATTGCCACAGGATGTTTACAATCAGTTGTACGATGAGTTTTATGCCAATTTACCGCTGTTTATCAATGAGGCAGATTATGCTGAAATTCTGAAAAAAACAGACAGTGCAGCTTTAAAGGAAACGGTAGCGGCCAATTACAAAGCCCTGCTCTCCCCGGCAGGCTTTGCCATGAAGAAAAACATTCTGAAAGATCCGCTCAATCTCACCGGGCTTGCATTCGATAAGCTTTCTGAACTGGAGTTTGGCGAAAACTACAATATTTATCAAAACAGGATATTTTCAAGGGATGGAAAACATCTGATGATTTTCATGGAAACAGCCAATCCTTCTAATGAAACTGGTGAAAACGGGGCTTTTCTCGATGCGCTTGATACCTTAATTACCGATTTACACAATGATTTTCCCGGGCTGAAAGCTGAATATTTTGGCGGAGCTGCTGTGGCGGTGAGCAACGCCCGACAGATCAAGCAGGACGCTATACTTACCGCCTCATTTGCCGCTTTGGTTTTGGTTTTCTTTATCAGCTTTTTTTACCGCAGAAAACGCATTTTTGCGCTGATCTTTTTTCCTGTAGTACTGGGCGGACTCACAGCTCTGTCGGTTTTGTATCTGATCAAAGGAGAAGTTTCCGCCATAGCGCTGGGAGTCGGCTCTGTTTTGCTGGGCATTTCTATAGATTACTCCCTGCATATTTTCACGCATTTAAGAAAAGTGAACAATCGCAGAAAACTGATCCGCGATCTGAGTTTTCCTATTCTTATCAGCAGCATTACTACGGCCAGTGCTTTTTTCTGTTTGTTGCTGGTGCGTTCTGAAGCACTGCACGATTTGGGGCTTTTTGCCGGAATCAGTGTTTTGAGTGCCGCCATTTTTGCATTGATTATTTTGCCTCAACTCGCTCCTGATTTAAAACGGGAAGAAAAGAAGCGGTTTTCACCGGTAGGAATTATTGAGAAGCTTTCGATACTGCAACTCGATAAAAGCAAATGGATATTAGCAGCGGTTTTGCTTTTGAGCATTTTGTTCTATTTCAGCAGCAAGAAAATTGGCTTTGAAAGCGACCTGAACAACATGAATTATGTGAGGCCGGAATTGCAACAAACCGAAGACCGCCTCAACCGCATCAATGATTATAAGCTGAAATCTGTTTTTGTGTTGGCTGAAGGCGCTACGCTGGAAAAGACCTTACAGCACAATGAAAAAGTGCAGCAGGATATTCGCCAGCTACAGGAAAAGGATATCGTACAGAAATACACCAACCCGGGAAGTTTTATGATTTCTGATAGCCTGCAATCGGTGCGCATTCAGAAATGGCAAAATTTCTGGGCTGAAAATGGCCGTGGAGATTCTGTACTTCAGCAAATGCAAAGGTATGGCGATGATTTTAAGCTAAAGGCAAAAGCCCTGGATGGTTTGCGTCAGCAGATTAAAGGAGATTACCAAGCCAAAGGTCCTGCTGCTTATACCAAACTTCAGGAGCTTTTTCTCGATGGCTTTGTAAGCGAAAATCAAGGCCAGAGTACCGTGATCAATGTACTAAAAGTAGAAAATGAAGATAAAGAGGCGGTTTATGCAGCACTCGAACCGCTGGAGCATATTTTTATCCTGGACAAGCAATACCTCACAGGCCGCTTTATGGAGGTGCTGAAAAAAGATTTTGATGTGCTGGTTAAATACAGCCTGTTGGTGGTGTTTATCATTCTTTTGCTGGCTTATGGCAGAATTGAACTCACCCTGTTCACTTTGATTCCCGTGGCACTGGCCTGGCTCTGGACTACCGGAATTATGGGATTGTTTGGTATGCAGTTCAATATTTTCAATATCATCATTTCCACTTTTGTGCTGGGGCTGGGCATTGATTACAGTATTTTCCTGATGCGTGGTTTGTTGCAGGAATACCACAAAGGCAAAAGAATGCTGGAGTCCTATAAAACCTCCATTATACTTTCTGCATTTACTACACTCACGGGAATTGGTGTTTTGATTTTTGCCAAACATCCAGCCCTGCAATCTATTGCGCTGATGTCCATTATTGGGATCAGTAGTGTGTTGTTTATCAGTTTTAGCATTACGCCACTGATTTTCCGCTTTTTTGTGCAAAGCCGAAAAGAAAGAGGTCTGCCGCCATACACCCTTATCCGGTGGTTTTCTACACTCTATACCTATGGCTATTTTGTAGTGGGATGCCTGTTTATCAGCTTCTGCATTTTGATTCTGTTTTTTGTCCCCATTTCCAAAAAAATCAAGAAACGCTTTATTCACAAGCTGATACAGCTCGGAACAAAAACCCTGGTTTACGGCACTGTGATTGTTAAAACGCGTGTGCAGGGACTGGAAAATGTAAACTGGGCCAAGCCAAAAGTGATCATTGCCAATCACCAGAGTTTCCTCGATATCCTGGTGATATTGATGCAAAATCCAAGAATAATAATGCTCACCAATGACTGGGTTTACAATTCACCGTTTTTCGGTTTTTTGGTGCGCTATGCCGATTTTTATCCCGTGGCTTCGGGTTATCAGTCAAGTGTTCAACATTTAAAAGATGTGGTGAATGATGGCTACAGCATTGCAGTATATCCCGAAGGTACACGCAGCCCTGATGGGCAATTGAAGCGATTCCACAAAGGCGCTTTTCTTTTGGCCGAAAAGCTGAATATTCCCATTCAGCCATTAATGATTCACGGCTCGGGTGATGTGACCCGCAAGCACGATTTTATGACCGATTTTGGGCAAATGACTTTGCGTTTTTTACCTGAAATCAGTTTGGAGGATGCCAAATTTGGAACTGATTACAGGGAAAGGACAAAAATTATCGGCAAGCATTTTAAATCTGCTTATGAAGCTATGAGTAATGAAATTGAAACGCCTTATTATTTCCGGCATAAATTGCAAAGTGCTTACCTCTATAAAAGCCCTGTCTTGGAGTGGTACAGCAAAATTAAAATCCGCCTGCAGGATTATTATGTACAGTACGACCAGATTTGTCCAGAGGAAGGAAAAATTGTGGATTTGGGTTGTGGCTATGGTTATTTGCCCTATATGCTAATGCTGACTGGCAGAAAGCGACAGGTATTGGGAGTGGATTTTGATGGCGAAAAAATTGAAACCGCAAAAAATATCTGGCTAAAAAATGAGCGCATTCAGTTTGAAGTGGCAGATCTCAATAATTATGAAATTCCGGCTGCCGATTGCATCATTCTGAATGATGTGTTGCATTATCTTAAGTACAAAGACCAGGATAAGTTGATTGAAAGATGTGTGAATGCATTAAGTGCCAATGGCAAATTGATCGTTCGCGAAGGAATAAAAGATTTGGGCGATCAGCACAGGAAAACCGAGCAAACGGAATTTTATTCTACAAGACTATTCAGGTTCAATAAGCAGAAACACGAAGATTTGTACTTTATGCGTATGGAGGATATTGAACGGAATTGCCAGAAACACCAATTGAAAATGGAAATTGTAGAAAGAGCTGGGAATACTTCTAATACATTGATTTTGCTTACCAGAAAATAATGTAAAGAAAGTGTAGGTATTTATTGCTTAATAATGCGAATCAAGGGTTGGATATCAACAAAAAAGATGTTGATATAA